>CAIWVT010000661.1 GCA_903916135.1 uncultured bacterium | reverse complement strand
TATTCTCCGACTGATACCACCGGAATTTCGTCATTAGCTCCAAGGCCGGTTAATTTTCTGAAATCAGTTAAAACCTGATCCTTATATTTAAGATTATTATTGTAAATAAAATCCTCAAAGAAATTAATGCTTGCTTCAATTTTATCTATATTTTGAGAGAAATCATCTTCGCTGTTAGACCGTATTAGTTCAGAAAACGCCTTATTCAAATTCAATAATTGGAAATAAAGTACTTGAAACTTATTAATTTTAAGCTGATGAAAGATTTGAAACTTTATTTGTTTTTTAAAATATAGAAAATTAAAAGAAGTTATCACAATACTAAAAATACTAATAATCAAAGGAGCCAATGTTTCAACCCATTTTGCCATTTTATTTGTTTTTTCCCCGCAGCCCCAACGAAGTTTTATACATAAAAAAAGCGTGGAACTATAACTATATCCGCATCCGAGGTACTGGTATACCCATACTTGCAAATAAGTTCAGCCCACGCCTTTGGCGTGAGCGTCTTCTTATTATGCTTGCAAGTATTAGAAAATTACCAGTTTTCGAATGCAAGAATAAAAGCTAACGCTTTTTCTTTAATTTCTTATGTTGTAAAGAACGAAGCAAAATTTTCCCAAATTTCGCGCTGCAAATATACATCTTTTAAATCACTTTCATAAAAATCAAATAAAATATTCACAAAAAAACATATCGCCCCGCTGGGGCTTAAATTCGTGTGTGTATTATTTTTTCTACAAACAGCTCGTCTCTCCGAGGCTTAAAACATTATATCCTGCCCTGTTATAGCCCCTTTTTTCAAGGGGTTTGGGGTTCCTTCCGCCATTCTTTGTATTCCTTGTGCTGTTCCCTTGTGTCCCTTGTGGTAAAAAAAGCCCCAAAACTCGAAAATCAAATCTACAACCACGAATCTTAAAAATTAAAGTCGAATCTTAAACGTTGATCCGCGAATCTTTCATCCTCTTCCGCGAATCTTAAAACTCGATCGTCGAATCTTAAAAATTATTTGCGAATCTCTATCATTCATCCGCGAATCTTTAACCTTCTTCTGCGAATCTTAAAACTTGATTGTCGAATCTTAAAAGTTGATCCGTGAATCTTAAAAATTATTTGCGAAAATCAAACATCGCATCGCGAAAATCAAAAATAGAAGTCGAAAATCAAAAATCGCTTACGTATCTTACTTATAATCAACGCTTATATTTCAAAATTGCCAGTCATCAGATGACTCCAAGTCATCAGATGACTAAAAAGGAAGATAGCCTTCCTCCTAATAGTCTAATAGTCTAAAGAGCTATAGCCCTATTGAGAAAATCATTCAAGGGTTTCATGGCGTGGAAGATGGGGAGGCTGTAGTCGAAGAGTTTGTCGTTGGGATATTGGAGGGGGTTGAATTGGTGGAGGGTGGTGAAGTCTTTAAACTTCAGGATTTCGATGCCGGCGAAGTCTTTGGGATAGCCTTTGGGGGGCAAACTGAGGCGGCTGCCATTGATGGAAGCAAAATAACGGACGAAATCTTTTTGGTTTATGATGGCGCTGAATTCGTCATAGTTATAATAGATTTCTTGTCGGATGGCTTTCAACTGCTCGGGTTCGGGCATATAAATTCCGCCGCCAATGAAACAGGCGTTAGGCTCGAGATGAAAATAATAGCCTGCGTTGTGAATCTTTTTGCCTGATTTGTTGAAACTCGCGCCGAAATTGGTTTTGTAGGGCGATTTGTCTTTGCCGAAACGCACATCGCGGAAGATGCGGAAGATGCAATCGCGGGGCTGCAAACCGCGGATGTCGGGATCGAACACGGTGATTTCTTTGATGAAACGCGCCGTGATGGCTTCGAAATCAGCTTTGGCAGTATCGTAGAGGGGTTTGTTGGCAGCGAACCATTCGCGGGTGTTGTTTTCGGAAAGTTGGTTCAGAAAATTGAGAATATTTGGTATCATAATTAATTTTGATTGTTAGATTAAGAAGGATATTTATATCTTTGTTTGAAAAAAATAAACGACGTTAGATAGGGAAATATTGTTCAGGGCTAAAGTCCTTACTTATCAGTACCTTTAATTTACCTGACTTGAAAGTTGTGGTTATTGAACTGATTCGTGGAAGGAATTTAGGTATGAATTTATTGTTGAACAAAGAAAAAAAATAAGAGATATGGGATTACGAACGAAAGCATTTTATATAGATGCGAAGAATATTGAAGAAATCATCGCGAAATGTGATGTTTGTTTTGTGGGCATGGCAGATACGGATTTGATGCCGTATGTGGTGCCTTTAAATTTCGGTTATAAAGACGGTTGCATTTATCTTCATTCGGCACAGGAGGGCAAAAAGATTGACATTTTGCGCAGCAATCCGCAGGTGTGTATTGCGTTTAGCACCGACCATGTGCTCGCCTGGCAACATGAGGATGTGGCATGTAGTTATTTGATGAAATATCGCAGTGTGCAGGTGTTTGGGCAGGTCGAGTTTATTACGGATTATGATGAGAAGATAGTAGGCATGAACCTCGTGATGCAGAAATATACGGGCAGAGATTTTCCGTATAACGCGCCTTCTATCCACGAAGTGAGTGTGTATAAGGTGGTGATAGAAAAGATGTATGGCAAATCGTTAGGCTATTGAGGCGGTGGTATGCAGCAGTTTGTAAAAACCAAAACCATACTGACGAAATATAAGCAAGCCGATGCGTGGTTTCATATCAAATATGCTATGAACTTGTATCGGGGCTGCCAACATCAATGCATTTATTGCGATTCGCGCAGCGAATGTTATCGCATAGCGAATTTTGAAGATATCGTGATTAAGGAAAATGCCATCGAATTGTTGCGCTCGGAGCTTCGCAAACTGAAGGAGAAGGACACCATAGGCACGGGCTCAATGAACGACCCGTATATGCCCATTGAGCAGGAGGTGCAACTGACACGGCGCGCTTTGGAGGTGATAGAGGAGTTTCGGTTTCCGGTGCATGTGATTACGAAAAGCGATTTGGTGGTGCGGGATTATGAGTTGTTGAAGCGTATCAGCCGAGTGTTTGCAACGGTTTCGGTTACCATCACTACTTCGGATGATGCGTTGTCTGCTATTTTGGAACCGGGGGCGCCTGTGTCGTCGTTGCGGTTTGAAGCGGTGAGGAAGCTTTCGGAGGGCGGCGTGAGGGCGGGCATATTGCTGATGCCTGTGTTGCCGTTTGTGAACGACACGGAAGAGAACATCCGACAGATGGTGGAGAAAGCCCGCGAAGCTAAAGCAGCCTACGTGCTACCCGCATTTGGAATGACCTTGCGCGACAAACAACGGGCGTATTATTTTGATAAGTTAGCACAATGGGATGCAAGTATATTGGCAAAATATGAGAAGTATTATCATGGGCAATATAGTTTTCAATCGCCTGCGCACAATAAATTGAGTGCGTTGTTCAGCAAGTTGTGCAATTTCTATGGGATTAAGATGGAGATACCTACTTATGAGAAGGTGGGGGATGGGCAGATTTCGCTTTTCTGAAGCAAGAGGCAAGTTCCAAGATCCAAATACCAAGGATTGCCTCTACGAATTACGAATGTTCGAATTACGAATTGGAAAGCTCGGGTTTTAGATTTGAGGATTGGCTTTTGGGGAAAGATTTTTTTACCACTGAGACACTAAGTTCACTAAGAGACACTAAAGCTCTTGGATCTTGGATTTGGTTCTTGGTATTTGGATCTTGCAAGTCATTCCGCAGCATTTATCCTAAAGAAGCCAATATGCGAAAGGACTTTGGAGGCAAAGAAGGAATATAATATACCTAATAAGAATCCGATGAAAGCGCCTAAGAGGGCACCACAAGCAACATCAGCAGGATAGTGGACTCCTAAGTAGATGCGGCTGTAGGCGATGACGGATGCCCAAATGAAAATGAGAAGGGCAAAACGGCGGATACGTCTGAAGAAAAGCATGGTGAGGAAGGTGGCAATGCCAAAGAAATTGGCGGCATGGGAGGAGACGAAGCCATAATCGCCACCTAAATAGCCATTCAAGGTGTGGACCTGCAGTTGTATGGCGGGATTATGAGTGGGGCGCAAGCGCATGAAGACATCTTTGAAGAGATGTACGGAAATTTGGTCGGTGAGGGTGACGCACAAGCCCACGAAGAGCAGAACAAACAAGGCTTGCCAACGATAGACTTTAATGACAAAATATAAGAGACAGATGTAAATAGGCACCCACGCCCAAGCTTCGCTTGCCCACCAAAACACAAAATCGAAGAAAGCATTGTGCAATCCATTCAGAAACAGAAAGAGTTCTACATCAATATGGATGAGCTTTTCGAGCATGAGGCAAGCAGAGGGTTAGCTATTGAGATGTTTCCACAACAGGTTTTTCAGGTCGTCAATGCCTTGCATGGTGACGGAGGAAATGAAGACGGAAGGCAAAGCGGGTAGTTTCTTCCGTAACTTCTCCATGAGTTTTTCGTCCACCAAATCGCATTTGGTGATGGCGAGTACCCGTTGTTTGTCTAACAAATCGGGGTTAAACTGCTTCAATTCGTTTAATAGTATCTCGTATTCTTTTTTGATGTTGGGACTATCCACAGGCACCAAAAACAGCAGTAAGGAATTGCGTTCGATGTGTCGCAGAAAGCGCAGACCGATGCCTTTGCCTTCATGGGCGCCTTCGATGATGCCGGGGATGTCTGCCATGATAAAGGAACGATTGTCGTGATAACTTACGATGCCCAAATTGGGTACCAAAGTGGTGAAAGGATAATCGGCAATCTTAGGTTTGGCAGCCGAAACCACAGAGAGTAAGGTGGATTTGCCTGCATTGGGAAAGCCCACCAAACCTACATCGGCAAGGAGTTTTAGCTCCAATATCTTAAATTTCTCTTCGCCGGGTTCGCCGGGTTGTGCGAAGCGGGGGGTCTGAAATGTGGGAGTTTTGAAATGTACGTTGCCCAAACCGCCTTTGCCGCCATGAAGCAGGATTTTCATCTCACCATGTTGGGTAATCTCGAAATCCACTTCGCCTGTTTCGGCATCGCGGGCAATGGTTCCCAAAGGCACTTCGATGATGACATCTTTGCCGACAGCACCCGAACTTTGATTGCTGCTGCCCCCTACCCCATCTTCTGCCATGACATGACGGGTGTAGCGCATGTGGAGCAAGGTCCACAACTGAGAGTTGCCTTTCAGGATGATATGTCCGCCCCTGCCGCCATCGCCGCCATCGGGACCACCTTTGGGAATGTATTTCTCGCGACGCAAATGAGCCGATCCTGCCCCTCCTTTTCCGGAGCGGCAACTGATTTTAATGTAATCTACAAAGTTTGAACCGGACATTTTTTGAGTTTAAAGGGTAAATGGTATATGGTAAATGGTATATGGTATTTGGTAAATGGTATTTGGTATATGGTTTATGGTAAATGGTAATTATTAGCATTATGCCCATTATTTATAATAAGATTATTAACTAAACCAAAATTCATCAAACATTAAATTACCTGTCTTATCTGCGCCTCTCATTTTTGTCTCCACTTGAATATCACCTATACAAAGCCATTGATAATTATTGTCTATACATCTTTGTATTTGAACGGAATCATCATAACCACCATCTTCATCACAGAAAACAACCAAATTTCTAATATCAAATCCCTTATTAGCATAAAAATCTTTTACTATCTTGTCATAATTTATTAATTGATTTACACTGATTGGAGCATACCACTTATCTTCAATGTTAAGAACATATTTCTTAGGTTCTGAGTTTTCTATAGTATCTATTTCTGCAATTAAATCAATATTTTTCCATTGACGCCTTGTCTTAACATTAGTCACATGATCGTCTGTACCAATTTCCTTATTAAATACAAAACCATTATCATTATTCACTCCATGAATAAGAAGAAAGACTGTCTTTCTTGCATATTCATATATTGGGTTTTGTTCTTTGTACTTTACATCAGCGCAACGAAGTATCCAACTTAAATAGAAGTCTTGGACAGTTTCATGACCTGCTTCGGTTCCTTCTTCTTTACTGAAGAATGGAGGTAATCCTGAAATTTCGGATTTACTCATTTTGGTTTGTTTTAAGGTTAATAATCAATTGTGTCATTTTGGGGGTTGCGGGTAACTCTTTACGTCTATTACCTTCTACCATTTACCAAATACCAACTACCTTCTACCTACTTCCCCAAATACCCATCAATTTCTTTTTCAATAAGCGCGAACACCTCTTCGATGGTTCCCATGCCGGCAATAGGTATCAGTTTGCCTTGTTGGCGGTAATAGTCGAGCAGGGGTTGGGTTTGTTGGGTGTAAACCTCTATGCGTTTTTTAATCACTTCGGCAGTGTCGTCGGCGCGACCTGAGATTTGTGCGCGTAACAATATGCGTTTGAACAATTCTTCTTCTGTTACATCCAAATATAAAACCAAAGAAATAGGCGTCTGCATTTCGGCAAGTTTTTCGTCCAGTATTTCAGCCTGAACATTATTGCGTGGGAAACCATCGAAAATAAATCCTTTGGAATTGGTGTTTTTTGAAGTGCGATCGAACAATAGGTCAAAAATGACACTATCAGGAACCAGCAAACCATCATCAATATACTTTTTTGCTGCAAGCCCTACGGGACTTCCGTTTTTAATTTCTTCGCGCAAAATATCCCCTGTGGACAAATGAACCAGTTGATACTTTTCAATAATGTTTTGTGACTGTGTGCCTTTTCCGGTTCCCGGTGCACCAAAAATAATTACGTTTAACATAGATTTCGATTTAATTTATTTGACAATTTTATATATATTTTTCAAGTTGCGACCTAAGCCGTCATAGTCGAGCCCATAGCCCACTATGAAGTCGTTGG
The DNA here is from genome assembly GCA_903916135.1 of uncultured bacterium. Taxonomy (GTDB): domain Bacteria; phylum Bacteroidota; class Bacteroidia; order Bacteroidales; family CAIWKO01; genus CAIWKO01. Next base: position 5,928 of record CAIWVT010000661.1, on the reverse strand, counting down.
GGATTTCGATGCCCACATAATCCATCTCAATATCTCTTTCTAAAGCATCCGGTTTTAGCAATAAAGTGGCAATGCTGATATCTTTCGGTTGAATGGTTTTGAGTTCCTCGAGGATTTTCTCCATCGTCAAGCCGCTATCCACTATGTCTTCCAAAATGATGATGCTTCTGCCTCTGATTTCTTCATTCAGTCCGATGAGTTTCTTCACCTTGTTGGTTGATTCGGTTCCATGATAGGAAGCCAATTTCACAAAACTGATGGCACAGGTCAACTCAATGTCTTTCATCAAATCGGCAGCAAACATAAATGAGCCATTCAAAACCGCTAAAAACAAAGGCTCCTCACCTGCATAATCCAAATTAATTTCTTTCGCAATAGTGCGAATTGCCGCCTGAATTTCTTCGTAAGGTATTGACAATTCAAATGTTTTATCCTTTAGTGTTACCGTTCTCATCAATCTGTTATAGATATTTATGGTACAAAAATAAACTTTTTTGTTGAGATAAACGGATTTTTTTTATCTTTGTGCTAAAATTTAAAAAAATATGAAACCAATAGTAAGTATTATAATGGGCAGCACCTCCGATTTACCTGTGATGGAATCGGCAGCTAAATTTCTGAACGAGATGCAAATTCCTTTCGAGCTCAATGCCCTCTCGGCACATCGCACGCCCGACAAAGTGATGGATTTTGCCCGAACGGCACACGCGCGCGGCATCAAAGTTATTATAGCCGGCGCAGGCATGGCAGCTCATTTGCCCGGGGTGATAGCCGCCATGACGCCCTTGCCCGTCATAGGCGTTCCTATCAAAGCATCCTTAGAGGGTTTGGATTCTATTTTAGCTATTTTGCAGATGCCTCCCGGTATCCCTGTGGCTACGGTGGCTCTGAACGGTGCACAAAACGCCGCCATATTGGCTTTGCAAATTTTGGCACTGAGCGATGCAGCCCTGATGGATAAGATGCTTGCTTTTAAGGAAAGCCTGAAAACAAAAATCATACAGGCAAACGAGGAGTTGGGCAACATAGTGTATGACTACAAAGTGTGATGCGCCCCTTGCTGCTCTCGGCTCTATGTGTCTGTTGGAGTGTTGCCCTGCTGCATGCTCAACAGGATAATACGACCTTAGGCGGACGTGCTGCCGCTATGGGCGGGGCGGCGGTGACGGGCAACGACTTTTGGGCGGTGCACAACAATCAGGCGGGGATGGCAACCTATAAAAAGATAGCTGCAGGGGTGTATTATGAAAACCGTTTCCTTGTAAAGGAGTTAAGTTTAAAGTGCATTTCGTTGGTTGTTCCTGTTAAAAAAGCAGGAGTGTTTGGATTAAATTATTCCAATTTCGGTTACAAACTCTACAACGAATCAAAAATCGGATTGGCGTACGCCATGGGATTTAGCAACAAGGTCTCTGCGGGCGTTCAGCTTGATTATATTTATACACATATAGGCGAAAACTATGGCAACAAAGGTGCCATAACTTTTGAGGCAGGCATTCGGGCACAAATCATCAAGAATTTGGTGATTGCGGCTCATATCTTTAATCCGATAAACGTGAAACTTGCCGATTATGGCAACGAGCGAATTCCACTAATTTTCAAGATAGGATTAGCGTATAACTTTGGAGATAAAGCTGTGATTGCTGCAGAAGTTGAGAAAGATAACAATTTCAAACCAATGTTTAAAACTGGCATTGAATACCACATTATAAAACCTGTTTTTGTGAGAATCGGTATTGCCACCAACCCAACCACCTATTCATTCGGCGCAGGTTTTGAGTTCTACAAATTTAAGTTGGATGTTGCTGCCTCGCGTCATCCTGTGTTGGGTTTTTCGCTTCAAAGTTCTGTGATTTACGATATTCATTGATGCATCATGATCATAACTTCCACAATATGGCGCATCAAATGGGTTGTTATAGCGGCATGTTGTGTCATGATGTCATTTGCAGTTCATGCGCAAGAAGTTCCTTCTTCGCAGGAGGTTGAAGACCTGCAAAAGCAAAAGATAGAAAACTATAGCGAGCAAACCCAATCGGAACTCGACATTACGGAGATAGTTGCCAATTTGGAGTATTATCAAAAGCATCCCATCAACCTTAATAATACGAATTATGGAGAGCTTGCAAGTTTAGGGATATTGGATGATATTCATATTAAAAGCCTTTTGGATCACATACAAATCAATGGCAAATTTCTTACTATTTATGAGTTGCAAACCATAGTCGGTTTTGATGCGGATTTGATTGCGCAGTTCTTACCTTATATTATAGTGAGCACGGGTGAGGATAGGAAGCTGTGGCATTGGAAAGATATGGGCAGGTGGGGCATGCAGGATGTGATGATGCGCTATCAACGGGTGATTGAAAAACAAAAGGGCTATGGCGCTGTTGGGGATACGATGCAGGGGGTGAGTCCAAATTCGAGCTATTTGGGCAGCGCGGACAAAGTGTTGGTGAAGTATCGTTTCAATTATATCAACATCCTAAAAATAGGGTTGACAGCCGAGAAAGATGCCGGAGAAGAATTCGGGAGCGGCTCGAACCCCTGCGGATTTGATTTTTATTCGGGCTACATCAATATGAATCATATTGGCATATTGAAAAGCATGATAGTGGGCGATTATGGCGTTCAATTCGGGCAGGGATTGACGCTTTGGACGGGTTCGGGTTTTGGGAAAGGCAGCGATGCGGTGGGCATCAAAAAGATGGGGCGTGGCATCAGTGGAAACAATTCGGTGTATGAAAATGGATTTATGCGGGGAGGAGCTTTTACGGTAGGATATAAACAGGTTGAATTCACCGGGTTTTATTCGCGCAAAAAGATGGATGGCAACAGGGTGACCGATACGCTTGATGATGCGGATGAATATGTTAGCTCGTTGCCCGAAGATGGTTTGCACAACACCGCGGGGCGTGTGGCAAAGGAGAAAACCGTTAGGGAACAAATCTTTGGCGGACACCTGAGCTATAAAACCCGCTCGCTGCATGTGGGTTTGACGGGCTATGGCAACACGTTTGATGTGCCCCTGATAAAAGAGGTTCAGCCTTACGATAGGTTTGAGTTTTCGGGGACAAAAAACTTTTGCATCGGCATGGATTATAGCTATATTCTCAGGAACTTCAACTTCTTTGGAGAAACGTCGCGCAGCAGCAATGGCGGCATAGCCACGCTCAACGGGCTGATGGCGAGTATCAACACCTATGTTTCGGTGGTGGTTTCCTATCGGTATTATCAACGGAATTATCAATCGTTATATGCGGCGGCATTCAGTCAATCGAATAGCACCTGTAATGAAACGGGCTTTTATACGGGCATAGTGATTAAACCGCATTACAAAATCCTGTTGAGTGCTTATGCGGATATTTATAAGTTTCCGTGGCTTAAATATCAGGTTCAGGCGCCATCCACCGGCTATGATTTCAATGTGAGTGTGCAGTATAAACCCACCAAGAAGATACAGATGGATGTGCGTTATAAATATGAAAACCGACAGAAAAACTGCGATGATGCCGCTGCCATGATAGATTATCTTGTGCCCGAAACCAAACAGTCCTATCGGGTGAACATCTCCTACCCTATTTCGAAAGCCTTCACCTTGTCCAACCGTATAGAAGCCGTTCGTTACAGCAAAGATAAGGCTGCACCCGAAGCGGGATATTTCCTGTCGCAGGATGTGCGCTACAGAACCTTGCAAAGTAAGTGGGCTGCATCGTTTCGTTTCGCTATTTTCGACACTAAATCCTATGACACCCGCGTGTATATGTACGAAAATGATGTGTTGTATGCCTATTCGTTTCCTGTTTTGTATGGAAAAGGCATACGCTACTATTTGGTGCTTCAACGCAACATAGGCAAGTATGTGGATGTTTGGCTACGCTTTGCACAAACATTTTATAACGACAGAACCACTATCAGCTCAGGTTTAAATGAAATTGATGGGAATACGCAAAGCGAAGTAAAGGTGCAGGTGAGGATTAAGTTTTGATGGGGATAAGATAGAAGGGATGGGCATTATGTTTTACAAACTACCATCATAAAGTTCTAATTTGCAAACATCAAACAAGGGTGTAATCCGCGCAATTAATTGTAGGTGATGGATTTGGTAAACAAACATTTTATAAAATAACCTGAGTTAGCTGATAAATAACTTGAGTTAATTTGAAATAACTTGAGTTAGCTGACAAATAACTTGAGTTAATTGTGAAATAACTTGAGTTAGCTGATAAATAACTTGAGTTAATTGTGAAATAACTTGAGTTAGCTGATAAATAACTTGAGTTAATTGTGGAGTAACTTGAGTTAATTGTGGAGTAACTTGAGTTAATTGTGAAATAACTTGATTGGAACCTTGGTCCAACTGAGGCAGACTTTATTAGTTTAGTTACAGGGGATGGCGATGAAGGTTCTGATAATCCCGAAGGGATGACAATATTATAGAATTAATTACATAGGTTATCATGAACCCCGAAGGGGTGATATTATTTATGTCACCCCTTTGGGGTTTAATTCCGTATCATTATGGTTATTCTATAATAAAGGCACCCCTTCGGGGTTTTAGGCAAAAGACCTAAATGGGAAGAAGCGAAGAAAACAGAGGTTATCGCCGAACAAGTTAATGATTTTGGTTTTTCAATCCCGAAGGGATGACAATATTATAACAAGAATACAACGATTATCATGAACCCCGAAGGGGTGTAATTATTAAGGATAAAATTATTTATCTATCCATTCAAACAAATATTCATCTTTAAATTCAATTTCAAATTTTCGCAACAATTCAAGATATTCCTCTTTAAACGGTCTTTTCTCATGATGTTTTTCTTGGTTTAAAATATATTTATAAACACTGTCGATGTGTGAATGCGAATATGAAAATGATCCATAACCCTCCTGCCATGAAAATTTCCCTCTCACAAATTTATTATCATTAATAAAATTTGATGAATTGTTTTTTACATCACGCACCAAATCGGCTACTGCCATTGATGGTTTCAATCCAATGAATGCATGGATATGGTCGGATACACCGCCAACTATGATTGATTTTTGACCTTTTCCTGTGATGATACCTGAAAGGTAACTATGCAATTCATCTTTCCATGATTTGCCAATTAGATTTTCTCTGCCTTTAACAGCAAAAACTACCTGAATATAAATTTGTGAAAATGTTCCAGCCATAACGTGTAGATTGTTTGGTTAATGATTTTGGTTTTTAATCCCAAAGAGTTGTCATTATTGTAATACGAAAATTGACGATATCAGGTTACTGATTTTGGTTCTTATAATCCCGAAGGGATGACAATATTATAACAAGAATACAACGAATATATAGAACCCCGAAGGGGTGATATTATTATAACAAGGATGCAACGATTAGCATGAACCCCGAAGGGGTGATATTATTAATGTCACCCCTTCGGGGTTTAATCTCTCTTCATTATGGTCATTTCTATAATAATGGCACCCCTTCGGGGTTTTAGGCAAAAGCCATAAGCATAGTGAGGAAGGCAAAGGTTACCGATGAAAGGGACGCATTATTGTGTGCTTACAAACTTTATTACTTTAGTAACAGGGATTACGTCCCTGCATCCTTTACTTTATTCGTTTATTTCGGGTGGATAAAGTAATAAAGTTTAGCATGGGTGTTGGTTGTTGTTGTGTTATGAAAGTAATAAAGTTTAAGGATAGAAGCGATGGAGGCTAGTGCTGAACGAGTGTATCAGCCCAATGGGGGCTTGTTTATCAAAATGTAATTAATATTATTTAACACTAAACGTACATTGTAATATTGTTATCCTTCTGTCATCATCTTTTGTCCCGTTGCTTTTATAAGTACCATTAGGATCAGGATACTCTTCTCCATGACCAATTGATGATGTTTTTGGTATTTGAAAAGTGATATTTGGCAAATCTGTTTGTTTTGAT
>CAIWVT010000660.1 GCA_903916135.1 uncultured bacterium | reverse complement strand
CGAAGTTTTTGTTTTTTTTCTTGTCGCATTGGCAAATGCCTATCCGATTTATACGCATCATTTTTTCCCGACTCTTGATGGTCCAACGCATTTGTATAATGCGCATCTTATAAAAGAATTGGTTTTTGGAAATGAATTTCTGAGCAATTTCCTTCACCTAAACCATTTTCCTGCTCCGAATTGGATGGGGCATTTTATAATGGCGTTGTCAAATATTGTCTTTCCAGCCTTCATGGCTGAAAAGATAGTGCTTTTGTCTTATGTGATTGGCTTGCCTTTTGCCTTTAGATATTTGATAAAAACCCTATCACCAAAAAATTATTTGGCATCTTATCTGATATTTCCTTTTTGCTACACCTATATGTTCTTATTGGGATTTTACAATTTCTCCGTAGCGTTAGTATTTTTGTTTTTCACATTAGGATATTGGTTGCGGATAAAAGACTCGTTGAATTTTAGAAAAATTTTCTATCTGTTTCTATTGATTACTTTAACGTATTTTTTGCACATTTCAATTTATGGAATTCTTCTGCCAATAATGTTAATACTGCTATGTATTGACGAAACCAAACGGGCGTTTACTATGAAAATACAGATTTTGTCATTCTTCCGAGTTTTTATGTTGAAAACCGTTGTTGTGCTAATTTGTTTTGCGTTTACCAGTTATTGGGCATTTCTCTTCTTTTCCGGGAAACCTGTTGCCAACAATGTTTATTTGCCCAAAACGGAGATATTTCGTAACATAAAAGTGATAGAACCTCTTATTGGATTTGTTCAGCAAGAGGAAGCAATAATGACCGGCAAAATATTTTACGTGTTGATTGCCTTGGCGTTGATAGTGCTAATTAAACGATTGTTTTGTATCCATATTGGGTTCAGGAAACCTTTAAAAGAAAATATCCATGAATTGGTTGGAGCATTTAATAAACATGATTTTTGGATTATTTTAAGTGGATTTATGCTTTTAGGTTATTTTGTTTTGCCCGATTCGGATGGATGGGCTGGATATTTTTCGTTGCGTATCTTATTGATGTTTTTTCTGTTTTATATTGTGTGGCTTGGGGTGCAAAATATCAATAAATATATTTGGCTTGTAGCAATTTGTGTTACCTTGTTTTTTAATTTCAAACTTATTGCTTATCGCGATGCTATCACGGCATCGCTCAGCACAACTGCCCAGCAATTCTATAATGCTTCAAAATATATCAAAAACAACAGCACGCTATTGACCATAAACCGTTCTGAAAACTGGCTTTACGTAAATTTTCCTAAATACTTAGGTATAGACAAACCTATGGTTATTCTGGACAATAGTGAATGTGATTCACAGTATTTTCCCTTAGTTTGGAATGAAAAGCAACTGCCCAAAATGATTATTGACAGTGCAAATTCGTTGGAGTCGTTTGTCCCTTCAAAACATACAGCATCAGGCATCACGCAAGCTATTGACTATATTTTTGTCATGGGGAAATTAGACACAATGAATAATGATTCCGATAAAAAAATATACGTCTATTTATCAAATAATCATTTGCAAGTATATACTGATGGCTATGTGGTGCTTTATAAAAACAAGAAATAACAGATAGCGGATAACTAATTCAGATGTGATGATAATCATAAGAATCGCGACCTAATTTTTTTCTAAAACATCAATATCCTTTACTGCCATGAGATTGATTTTTTATAAGTCATTCAAAAGCTTTGGACTGATTGCGTCATGCGTCGGCACATACACTATTGAGCTTACTCTGAAATGTCTTTATTTTGACACCAAGTCTTCTTGGTTTGGCAATCTAACCGCAAAAATATATAATAATAGACTGATTTTGGATTAAAATATAGAAAGTAATGGTATTATTTTTGGGTAAAGTTTTTGTTTAAAATTTTATTATCTGTATTTTTCAGATTTATCTGTAACCTAATTTCGTGAAATTGTTGTATCTTTGTGCTTTCAAATATCATTCAATTGCGCTATGAAAAATCGAATCTCACTATATCATTCTTTTTCCGCTTGCGGCAGGATGATTTATGGAGATAAATTATGCAATACGCTGTTTTGCTGCATTATTATCATAATGTACTGCGTTTACACATTGAGTTTATGCAGCAGAACATTGAGTTTAAGCCGCTCCGCCGCGAGTTTAAGTTGCTCCGCCATGAGTTTAAGCTGCTCCGCCGTGAGTTTAAACTGTTTCGCCGAGAGTTTAAGCCGCTCCGCCGTGAGTTTATGTCGCTCCGCCGCGAGTTTAAGCTGTTCCGCCGTGAGTTTACGTGTCTCCGCCGTCAGGCAATCATGCGTAAATCTGATACCATCGAAGATAATCTTGATAGTATCAATTAAATATCTTGTAGGTTTATCAGGAAATCAATCATTCGAAACTATAAAAATACATAATAACAACACAGGATCTTTATAGTAAAAAAAATAAATTAGTCATTTTATAAAAGTAATACTATGAGCTATCCAAAAACAATTTCAAGCTTTTATGCCTATCTTTTCCGGGCGTATCCCTGGATGCAGAACAATGCAAGCCGATTGGGTATTTCACCTGAACACATTGCTGAATTAAAAGCAATAGTAGGCGATGACGTTACCCCCGGGACCTATTTTTATCATTCCAAGCTTTATAATGCTGCCTCAAAAACCAAAGACAGCATTTTAGTGGCAAATTTGGATGCCAGCACAAGAGCTACTAAGAAAAAAATCACCGAAATTTTAGAAGACACTGCTGCCAGCAAATGGAACAATGAAGACCGTTTGGTTTTTAATCCCAGATTCCGCAATAGAAAATAAATGATTATTTTTGCATCAAAATCCTAATGCGTAGCATTAGAAAAAAATGAGTTATGGAGTTTGATATATCCTTTACCAATAAAGAGATTACGCCATGGGGTG
>CAIWVT010000659.1 GCA_903916135.1 uncultured bacterium | reverse complement strand
GGCTGTGGTGATAGTTGCTGCGCTATAGGTCATGGTGCCTCTCAAATAAACGGAGTTGTAATAAATTTTCAGTCCACCCGTAACGCCATCAAAATACATACCCACAGGCGAAGAAGCCGCGAAACTTGTGTAACCATCTCCACCAATTCCATAAATAATATTGTTTGCTATAAACAGGTTGCTTGCAGCATTTCCGGTACTGACATACAAACCACGACCGCCATAACCACCGGTTCCTGAATAGGTGATATTATTAATATTATTTTTCGTAACGGTACTGGAAATAAGACCTGTTGAAAGTGTTAATCCCACTGGAGTTGTATTTGTGGTTATAATATTAAAAATAGTATTCCCTTGAATATTACATGAAATTCCGTTGCCAAGAATGACACCATCGTGTCCTAAATAATCAGTTGCGGTATTTGAGCCTATGCTATTTCCAATAATCTGCAAATTATCCATCAAGCCAGGGTTGGTAGTAGCACTTCCTTGCGCCCAAATACCAATATAAGCCTTTGAGATGCTATTGTTTTGAATGGTATTGTAATCATTATCTGCACCCACAGCACCAATGGTTGCACCACCGATTACTATTCCGTAAAAGCCATACGCAATGCTTCCGGCATTAATGTTACAGTTTTTAATCACATTGCTCACACATCCTAACGAAGCACCTGCACTTGCCATCCATATTGCAGCAGTTGTTGCAGCAGTGCTGGAGTTTGCAATCGTCATATTGCGCGAAGTGGTTCCATTATTCGATCCATCAAAGATGATGTAATCGGATCCGTTCAGTTTTATCGTACTGGTAGTAGAACTATTCGCGATAACAACAGTTGCACCTATATTCGGCATAAAAGTTATCGTGTTGGTTGCCGATGCTCCAGTGATAGCATTTAACGTAAGTTGTTCATCATACGTACCTGAATTAATCTTGAAAACAGTTGGACCATTAACGCCACAATTGTTCAGTGCCGTCATCACATCTGCAAAAGTAGCATAATTAGCTCCACCTCCACCAACAGTGTAAGTGCCACTCAAAGGAGCTGAACATGCAAAAAATGAAATTGTGGTGGTGTCGTTCAAATGGTTTTCGTCGGTCAAATCATTGGGAATTGTGGTCCATGCTTTGATGGTATGAGATCCGGTGCTGACATTGATGGTTCCAATCCAAAAAGAAGGCGATGTAACGGCTTCTGCCATAGCTCCTACCCAAGGATAAGGAGTTTGGAGCACTCCATCAAGTTTCCATTGAATGGTGGTCTTTTTCAGAGAATCTGTGCCGAAATTCTTTATAACAACACGTACCTGCAAATTGGAACCTCCCATTTGGATTCCGGTTGGCGATGTTATCTGAGTTACACCTGCATCGTTGTTTCCAAAAACCTGACCATAATAAATTTTCATATTCGGTCTGAACAATCCGCCATACGTTACGTTGGTTAAGTTGGTAACGATGGGTGTAGCACTTGTTGTTCCCAAAGTATAATTGGTTGGATATCCTGAGCTATATTGCCAGTTAAATGCGCCTGTTGTCGGAGGGTTTACCGCACCACTAATATTCCAGTCGGTTCCGATTTCTAATGCTCCACCCGTATAAGTATAAGTGTTGAGATTGAAAGGAAGCCATCCGATAGTTGCCGGTATGGTTTGCGTGGTGGAACTATACACCTGAGTGGCTCCGGTGGAAAGAGTTGCCCAGGTGGCTGGAGCAGCATATCCGGTACTTGCTGAGTTTTTCATCCAAATGTTGAAGGAGGCATTTCCCGTTGTGGCAAATGCATCGGTTTTATACCATTCAATCTTGGAAATAGGAGCATTCAGAGGCAATCCCGCAGCCGTCAATTCAGCAGCAGTTATCACATAAAAATATTTGGAGTAATCGAAAGTGCTTGCAGCACTTGTTCTATAAATCGGACCATAATTTGGACTAAACGTTACTCCCGTCCCTATCTGAACCATATTGGGCAATTTCTTAATATAGAACCAATGATTGGTGGAGTTTGCCGAATTATGAGTTGCCGAATTATCAACAGCATGTACATTATAGGTTATCCTATTTGTATAGGTATAACTTGGAATAGTTCCTTTGTAGGTGCTATCAGAAACCCATGCCATGGGAACGTATTGATTTGCGCCGGCATTTACTTGATAAACGATGTAAGCCGTGTCAATTCCTGAGGCATCTTTTATCCAGGTATAAATGTCGAAAGGACCTGTACTATATACGGTATCTTGCACTATGGGTGGTTTCATGATTACGGTTGGCGGTGTGATTTCGGAAATGGAACCCGTAACCACTATATCATCAATATACCAACCATGATTAAAAAATGCGCCATTTCCGTTGGCGTCTCTCAATGCAAAGCGAATTTTGACATTGGCTTGATTCCCCACTAAAGCAGAAAGGTTGAAGGCTTCGTTTTTCCACCAAGCGTTGGTGGGTTGGGTAACATCCGATGCCGGCAACCAGTCTGCGGGATAGGTGTTCGAGTTAAATTTGTTGCCACTGGGAACAAAATTGGAGTTGCCCGGGTTCACATATTGTGTTCCGGTGAGCTGTATCCAGTTCACGCCATTGTCTATTGACACCTGAATTTCGGCAGCATCGGCAATTTGTATTTTGCAGATATGCGAAAAATTTAGAAAGACATACGGATAGCCCATTGTGCTAAACGAATTGGTGGTCATATACGCGGTGTCGTTGGACGTAACCATGGCTGAATCGCACTGCGTACCCAAGTGAAACAAGCGTGAGTTAATCGAAAAATTGTAAATGGCTCCGTTGGCTGTAACAAGGTCGGCATTGCTGGGCGGTTCAAAATTTTCTTGAAACACCACCGTCTGCGCTTGTAAAATGATTGCCGAAAAGAGCAAAACAAGTAAAAATAGTAATTTTTTCATAATGTAAATTTTTGGTTATTGTTAAATACGTTTATATAAATAAGGAAATTTAAAATTTGTTATATGCGATTATTAAATCATATCCGTCTGTTTTATTAATAATTAACTAGCACAGGATCTTCTCTAAAAAAATTTTTCTTTTTGATATGGTTTCATTTAATTGCATTTTAAAAACATTAAAAACATTTTTACAAATTTACAAAAAAATACGACAACAACAACAAAAATATATTTTTATTTTTCAAAAATATTTTTTTTGCTTTTTGGAAAGGGCATATTATAGGGATTTGTGTTCACGAATAGCGATAATGACATGAAGGATGGAGGCTGGTTAAAGTGAGTGCGATATGCACACTGCGAACAACAGAGTTTGGAGTTCATAGTTTGGAGTTCCGAGTTCATAGTTCGGAGTTTTATGGTGCGGAGATGTTTTTTAGGCAAAGCCTAATATGACTATATAACTTGGACTGCAACCTAAGCGGAAATGGCATCAAAGTCATCTGCGATTTCTTTGATGTCTGCATTAAACAATGGGTCAACGGATGCTAATTTGAGCATCTCGAATTTTTTCATTCTATTATCAACCGAATCGTTGACGATTACATACACTTGTTTCTTCCCTTTGAAGCTATCGGGCAGTTTTATGTGCAATTGGTTGTCTATTACGTTGCATATTTGTCGTATGGTCATAAT
>CAIWVT010000658.1 GCA_903916135.1 uncultured bacterium | reverse complement strand
GTTTTTCAGCAATATGTTCAATAAAAATGTTATTCATCTTTAAGGAGAATTATTATTATCTTATGCTTTTAAAAACAGTTTTATCCTATCCTAATCAAGTTGGGGTTATATGTGGTCGCTGAGTTTTTCAGCAGACCCTAACTAATCAACTAATCAACATTATCTCGAAATAATCACCTTTTTGTTAACGTCCAAGGTTGATGTTTTGATGTTTATAAAGTACAATCCATCTTCTATGTTGCTAACATTAATATTCTTTGATGAAGTTTGCAGCATGGTTTGTCCTAAAGTGTTGAGCAATGTAAATTGTGGATTTTCTATATCTTTAGATAACTCGATGGTCAGAATGTCTTTAGCAGGATTGGGAAATAGATTTATGGCAGGAACTTCTTTCGATTTGGTAACATCCAAGGTGGTGCAATCGCCAATGGTATAGCTGAATCCTACTTCTCGATTGTGATGCACGCCGCCCACGGTGTCTATCGGCAGATAAGCACGCACAAAGTCAACTTTGACACACACGGGCGAAACCGTAATGCGCAAATGCCCCGAACCACCTATAGTATCACCGATATAAGCATCGGCATTTGCCAACATACCAATCTCATAAGTGGAGTCTGATGGCATGGGCACTTCCTGATAGACGACGCCCCCCAACACCTCGCGGGCAAACAAATGGTCGTGCCCTTGAAAAAATATATTCACACCATTATCCACAAACAACTGATGAATAGGTTTTGCCCATCCCGGACGCTTGGCGGTGAAACCAAACGTGGTTCCATTATTTTCGTAGCCACCCCACTCGTAGAAATGCGCTTGCACTGCACCTCCTCTGCCTTCGCCGCTTACATGGTGGGCAAAAACAAATTTATATTGGGCGGTGCTGCCCTCGAGGGTGTTCTTTAACCATGTATATTGCGGCAAACCGATAGTCCAATCCCATTTCACAGGCTTTTCAGTAGTGTCGTTATCATAGCGGTAAACATCCATCACCACAAACAAGGCATTGCCCCAAGTCCATGCGAAATAGTTCTCCGGTTGTCCCATTCCATAAGCCTCGTGAAGGGTGTCGCCTGTGTAGAAATTATTGGGAACCGGACCTGCAAAATACTTTTTACGCGTCAATGTTGCGTAAATACCTAAATTATTGGGTGGGGTTTGCAACAGATAATAGCGTTTCTCTCCTTCGTGGTTACCAATACAGAAAAAATAGGGAATAGAATGGCAAATACTGCCTAATAAAGGGCGATATACCTTGTGCAACGAATCCACCTGAGCCGATGTGATGGTGAATGGATTATGATCATCGCCATAGGTATCGCCCATGTCAATCATAAAGTCAGGATTATCGGCTGCTTGATTGGCAAGGGCAATTTTATATTCGTTTTCGCAACCCTTTTTATCGTAAATATGCACATCTGATTCGACGGTAAAGGTGAAAGTGCTGCCCACAGCGCGTTGGGTGTAAAAACTATGTTCAGTTCCCATCAAATAGGTGCCTACACCGGTTTGACGATAGCGTGTGCGATAATAATATTTGGTGTTGGGTAGCAGATTCAGCAAATCAATATGGTCGGGAATGTTAACCACATTGGTGATGGTGGTGGTAGTTTGGGGATAAGTGCCTGAAATGGTTCCATATTCTACATAAATATCCACATGTTGATTGAACAAAAGGCTTAGGTTGATGGAAACATCGGTGGGTCTGCCCAATATTTCGGAATAGGTTTGACTGTATCCATAATTTAAACCTAAAAGGATGAAGAGTACCAAAAGTTTTACGATTGTTTTCATTGATTACAATTTTGAGATGATATGATTATTGGTTTATTGATTTATGATTTTACTATACCGACAGCAGTTAAGCAGAAAATAAAACGATTTGAGTAAAAAACATTCATAATGCAGAATAACTGATATTTAGATTACATATTATAAAGTTTAAATAATTTCAAACATAGTTTGAAACGCATTTCATGAACCCTAACTCGCATTTCATGGAGCCTAACTTGGATTTCATGGAGCCTAACTTGCATTTCACG
>CAIWVT010000657.1 GCA_903916135.1 uncultured bacterium | reverse complement strand
GTTTTTCAGCAATATGTTCAATAAAAATGTTATTCATCTTTAAGGAGAATTATTATTATCTTATGCTTTTAAAAACAGTTTTATCCTATCCTAATCAAGTTGGGGTTATATGTGGTCGCTGAGTTTTTCAGCAGACCCTAATTACTTTTTTGAAAGAGGCTGATTTTTGAATCAGCCTCTTTTTAATTATTAATCAAGTGCTATAATTTGATATCTTTATTCAAGAATTGTCATTGCTCAATAAATAATCTTCTCCTTTTTTATTATGCGATTCAATATGATCAATCGCGTTAACTTAAAGATGCTGATTGAATTTTATGTCATTACCATTCTGAAAAAAACCTCTATAATCTTGGTCGCCTCTATCCGGACGATTGTCATCATTATAATTATGCGGGTGATCATCAGGGTCACTAGGTCGGTAATCATGGGGATCCTTATTATTGTAATGCCAATTTGGATCTTTATCCCAATCACATTGAATATATTTCCAATATCCTGTCCTATCCCTTTCTAAAGGATTTGGATCCGTAACTTCCCAAGTGTCATTAATGCGTGAACCACCAACCCATATATAACAGTCACAATCACTTTCTTCATCATGAATATTTTCATATCCTTTGTCGATATTATCGTGATTATGAGTATGCGTATTGCAGATACGTTTTGATTGGAATTCTTTTGCTGTAGAACCAGCATTTTGTGCGAATATAGCATTGACGAATGTTAAACTCAGCACTAAAACTAAAATTGATATTAATTTTTTCATTGTATTTTTTCTCCTATTTTAAATTATTAAATTTGTTTTGTTGATTTTTGATTTTGATAAATTGTTTTTTTAATGTTGTTTTTTTAGGGCTTATGGTTGCCGCATTTTGCGGCAACCTTCTAGCCGTTTAATCTTAATCATCGTCACCACCATCGTCATCATTATCACCATCGTTATTACTTTTTTCAGATTGGCTTGGGGTTGAAAAGTCTGCTTCTTTAAAATGCATGTCCCCACCAATTTTGGGTTCTTGATAATGTGATGCAGAGAAAGTAGGTTCTTTTAAAGAATTTTCTTCAAACCAATGATCCGTATATTCTTTAGTCGAATTAGCTGATGGTACAGAAATATCTCTAATTTGACCATCTGTGATAACATATGTGTTGGGTAAATCAACTTTAAAATAATTGTGATTTGTAAGAATGTTTGAAGAATTTTGACTATAATTAGAATTATTTGGGGTACTAGTTCTTAATGTCATTTGTCTTCTTACCACTGGCATTGTTGATGGTGTTTGTTGAGTACTTTGAACTGCAATTGTTTTTATTGAAGCAAGAAAACCCTCTACAGTCTGATTTGTAATATTTGTTGGAATTGCAGGATAATCAGAAACAACTATTTGTGTATAACCATTATTACAAATTGTTTGTCGAGACAATGGATCACTGATTATACAACCAGTTGAAGACTGACCAAGATGATTTTGATTGTCAGCATGAATTTCAAAACCGGTGCGAGATGGACAATAATCAGTTGCGGTTATTAAATCAATAGTAGGATCCCCTCTTTTTGTTTTTGAACATCCGAGAATATCATAAGTTCCAGATGGAATTGGACCTCTATCTTTTAATGAACTCATACTTGGATTATTTTTGGCTTCACCATAGCCAGAATACCCGGTAGAATTTACACCTTTTTTATCATCAACATCAGGACACGTCGTCTTTCCTGTACTTGAAACATAAGAACATATTTTATCAGACGGAGAAGATACATTACATGTTGGTTGAGTTTGTGAAGAGGTTTTAGTAGAACCAGACTGTTGATTAGCTGTTGTGGAAGCAGCTTTATATGCGTCTCTGTAAAATTGCATATTATCTTTTTGGGCTGATGTTGTGGTAATAAAGAATGATACACTCAAAATTACCAAGATTAAATTTTTCATAATTATTATTTAAGTTTATTTAAAGTTTATTGAATAAATGTTTTATTATTAAAAGAACCAAAAATTTTGAATTCATCTATTTTTATAGCAGAATTATTATCATATAGACTAACTGTAATTAAATACCTCATTTTATTTTTAAATTTATAGTATGCTAAAAATAATTTAGTTTGAGATTTAAATTTCTGCCAACTACATATACTTTCGCTTTTATAAATATTGACAGTGTCAATGGGAATGGAGCAAAACGTCGAATTGCATTTAACAGAACTCTTAGTATTTTTATAAGGAACAATACTTAATTTTATTCGAAGCGAACCATCATAAGATTGTATATAATTCTGTACAGTATAATTTACAAAAATCTCATTATTCTTGTTTTCAAGTTTAATAGTATCTAATTTAATTTTTGGAATCAATAGATTATTATTCTTTTCAGAAAT
>CAIWVT010000656.1 GCA_903916135.1 uncultured bacterium | reverse complement strand
GTAATTTTTATTTGTATTTATTTATTTTTTTTTTATTTTTTTTCATTCTGAAAGTCTTTATTAATGGGCAATTCAGAGGATGTTCAAAAATATATTTTGGTTATAGTGAATTTTTTTCATTGCGGTTCGAAAAATATTCGTATGTTTGCAAATTATTTGGATTGAAATAGTCGCAAGCTGACATTAACACAAAAATAATATCCATAGGCTTAGGATTATTTGATATTCGATGATGTTTCGTTCTTTGATTTTTGGATTTTCAAGGCTCATGTTTGATCTCTCAGGTCATATGTTTGATATAAAAAGGCTCATGTTTGATCTTTCAAGGCTCATGATGATGAAACACTGTCTTATGTTTATGTTCCCGATTCGCATGCACGACGTGCTTAGGCGTATGTATGACATGAATAGTCTCATGCATGACATGAAAAGGGATATGTTTGACATGAAGGAGGGTTTTACGCCTACCAAGAGATATGTATGATGTGAAATGTGTCATGCATCATCTTTCAAGTGGTATGCATCGCCTTTCAAGTGGTATGTTTGACATGAAATGTTATATGCACGGCTTGCATTCGTTATGTTTCGCATGAAAGGTGATATGTTTGATATTTTATAGCGCATGTTTCAGTTTTGGAATCCAAATAATGGAATTAAAAATTAAAAACCCCAACCCCTTGAAAAAAGGGGCTATAATAAGAAAAGAAAATACAAATTGATTAATTAAAAAAATAATATTATGAAAGACAGTAGTTTATTTGGTATTGAAATGCAAGCTAGAATTAAAGCAATGATTGCGGATATTCGGTTTCAGGCTGAGATTCATGACACTCCGGCATGTTTGGATTTGTTTACACGGGCAGGGATATATTACGTGGAATCGTTGGATTGGCAGCAAAAGTTGTTGAAATCATCAAAGCAATTTACTGTTGCCGGTGTTGATATTCGTGAGTTGGCTGCCACTAATTTTAGTATCACTGCTATGGTGATGAGTTCTCTAGGGGTGAAAATTAATAATACTGATTTGATAGGTTTGAAGGAGTTTACTTTTTCAAATCTTTATAGAAAAGCTCCTGTAGCTATGTTGGCTGATTTGAGGTATATTTTTAATTTTATAGCGCCAAATGCTGAAGCATTGGCAGATTATAGAATTGACGAGGATTATACTACTGAGTTGGGAACTTTGGCGGACAAGTTTGAGGCGGTTACGAAGTTGCCACAGGCTGTTATTAAGCAACATGCAGACGATAAAATACAATGGGAGGCGAAGGAAAAGAAGATTTTTAAGTTTTATGATACGGAGTTTGATACTTTTATGCAGATTTATCGGATTGTGGATGTTACTTTTTATTTGGCATATACATCAGCGCGCCACGTGAGACATCATCATTTGAAAAGGAAAGCACCACCCATAGTGCCGGTGCCAACTACGGGTACGCTGGAGACTTATGTGGTGATGAAAACTACGCTAGTGCCTTTGGCAGAGGTTAGTTTGTTGATTGATGATAATGAGGTAGCTATCCTGACAGATGGCAACGGGGAAACTTACACGCCGGGAATGGCACCAGGCTTGCACCATGGGAAATTGGTGAAGACGGATTTAAAGGACGTCCCTTTTGATTTTACGATAGTGGCGGGGAAGACTTGTGCTTTGCAGTTTGTGATGGAGGCTGCGGATGTTGAGGATGATGAACCGCCGGTATCTTGAGTGGAATGAAAAACCCCAACCCTCCCGACACTTTATATACGGGACAGATTAAAAAGGGGCTATAATAGTAAGGTGCGAAGTTGGGAAATTTTGCACAACTGAGATTGAATAGGTGGAACCTATAAGAATATGAACGACTTAGGCGGGAGTCTAAGGCGAACGTTTTTTTTGGATTAGTAACTAATAAAAATAGCATGAAAAAGATTATAATTATTCCTTTATTCATATTTTTGATATTAACTGCTTGTAAGAACAAAGAAATTAGCCAAGATAATTTAAATACAGGCAATATTATTCATTCATTAATATATGGAGCTGAAAAAGCTGATTCTTTATGTAACTATACTCTTGTGGTGAGTTTAATGGACTCTGCAGAACTTATCGTTAAAGCATTAGGAAATGATTCATTACTTTTTCAGAATTCTTTACCCAAAATATTAAATCTTAGAGGTAGTGCACTTGGTGTGTTAGGAAAAAATATTGATGCATGGCATGATTTTCAGAGAAGTTTAGAAATTTCTGATAAAAGAACAGAATTTAAGCAAGAAATTTTTAATGCTCTTAGGGGTCTAGGAGTTATCTTTTATTATTACCCTCCCGGTTTTCAAAAAGCATTTTATTATATTAATAAAGCATCGAAATACACATCCAATAGATTTGATAGTGCGCAAATTATTTATTTTAAATGTGAAACATATATATTTGCAGATAACAGTGATTCTGCTATGCTTTATCTCGATTCCTTAGTGCAACGTTTTTATGGTGGTAAAATGTGTCATCAAAATATTATAAAAGAAGACATTAAGGATTTCCGCTTTTTTATTATGGAGCCTTTTCTTTGTGAGGATATGGCTAAAATACAGGCAAAAATCAATGAAGAGGATATCAATAAGTTTATTATTCTAAAAAAATCTTTTCCTGATTCTCTTATAATTGATACTAACATCATCAAGGCGTTTAAAAAAAGTATTGATTTGACTTTGAAAGTCGGAGATATCTATCAATTATCATTTGACTATTTCCATAAAGGAAACTATTTAGTTAATCAAATAAAAAAATACAAGATTGATACTGCTAAATATTATTTATCAAAAGCATATTCTTGTTTAAAAAAATCAGATAGTTTAGCCGATATTATTAAAGCCATGCGTATTAAAGCTAGAGTTTTAGATGCTTTAAGCAATTATTATAATGTGAAAAAGGATGG
>CAIWVT010000655.1 GCA_903916135.1 uncultured bacterium | reverse complement strand
CATCCTACCGTTCAAAGGTTATGGATTAAGTACAACGGTAAATTGCCCCGTACAATATCAAACCAAAAATTCAATGATTATATAAAAGAGGTTTGCAGAGATTGTGAGATAAACGAACCTTGTCACAAAGGAATGACAAAGGGGGGACAATATATATCAACTAAATATGAAAAATGGCAACTTGTTATGAGCCATACAGCGCGAAGATCATTTGCTACAAACTTACTGAAAAGCGGTTTCCCAGCAATAGCAGTAATGAATATCACAGGCCACAAAACCGAACAAGCCTTTATGAAGTACATCAAATTAGAATCGGAGGATTACGCCAAGATGTTAGAGTTGCACTGGCAAAAAACAGTCTCTATTTTAAAGGTCGTTTAATTGATATTTAACCATAATAATATGAATGAATCAGAAAACACATGGAATTATTTTCGAGCGAAAGCAAGGGAAATAAAAACACTTTCAGAAAGGATGACCTACCTTGATAATGAATATGATAAATATATGGTATCTGCTATGGCAGGCACAATAGCATACACGCCAAACCATGAAACAATATTTAGTATTATTCAGTCAGAAAAATTAAGAACAATAGATTTGATATTGTTCGATACGATAGAAACGAAAGCAGGTGACCTTGAAAAGGACAAAGCAATATTATACCTGATTGACTGTAGAGAACTTTATACCAATTACCCCGCAGACGAAAAAGCGACTAAAGCATTTGGAATTCACCCGTTGCGATATTTCGAGACTAAGGACATGATTTGTAAAATTGATGAACTTATGACAATGCTAAAAGCAGAGCCAGTACAGCAATCGGAATTTAAAAAAATCAAATGGAAGGGCAGTGTTGCGTCATTAGGATTTATTTTATCGCAATTTGCTGAAAAGGGATTTATTGACTGGCCTTTAGATAATAGGGGGGAACCAAAATATACACCATTTGCCAGATACATGAGTAAGATATTTGAATATGATGGAACTTTAGAAACATTTATCCAATGCCTATATCTGAATTCAGATAGATTTAGCGATGAAAACAAAAATAAATTTAAAATACCATTCTTGAAGGAATTATAAGTTTTTCAATATTATATTATTTACCACTTAAAACTAAACCAAAATGAACGCACTAATAAAACAAGACCTTGAAATAAAGAGGTTGCAACAATTACTATGCATCGAAGAAAAATTATGCGACTGTAAAGATCAAACAATAGAAGCACTTCAAATGCACATAAATATTATAAAACGTGAAAATATGACTTTTTTGAGAGTTGTAAAATAGACGAAAATTGCCCCGCCCCGGCATTGTAGGGGTGACATAAGCAGAAAACGGTCAACTATCAAAAGTTGTCCGTTTTTTTATTTTCATGCTTAAAACATTGATTTTCATGCGTAGCTACTGTTCGCTACTGGTGTTTTGAAATTTATTATTATACAATTGCACCGGATTTCAAAAACAATTCGGAAATGAATAATTTAAAAATGATTCAGGTTGAGCAATTAGATGTAAAAACCCT
>CAIWVT010000654.1 GCA_903916135.1 uncultured bacterium | reverse complement strand
TTTCTATAATAATTTCAGTCCTTCGGACTTTTGCGTAAAAACAGATATTTGCTTTTAGAGAAACAATATAGATTTTTTTGACAACATATTTTACAGAAATACAAATAGATAAAAACAGAGTTCAAAACTTTGAAAAAAAAATATTATTCCTTTTGTTTGGTGGAATAAAAATATTATTTATTTTTTTAAACAGGAATGCAGACAAAAAGGGATGTGTTCCTGTTTTTTTTCATATTTAATTTTTTGGAAGGGGATATTTGTTTATCTTTGTAAAAAAATTGAATCATTACGGCAAGGCTACCAATTGAATGGGGTTGCTATAATATATAAAATAGATATTGCATTCTATGCAGCAAACATCATGCACATGGCGGAGGAAAAATAAAGAACTACCAACCTAATAAATCAAACTTATGAAAAAAATATTCACAGGTTTTATATTTTGCTTACTACTATTCGGCTGCAAAAAAGAAAAGTTTGACTACCGAAATAAGTTTATAGGTGATTACAATTTTAGTATTCATACAACAGCATGGGGTTCCCAAACCATGGATACAACATACTCCTATAACGGTTCCATTAAGTCAAGTACAACAGATGATAAAATTAATATATATTTTTTAGAAAATTATTCTCTTGAGCCAATAATTTATGAAGATGGTTCACTAGTATTAAATATGACATATAGTTATCATTTTAAAGGCGAATTTGAATCAACAACAAAAGCTAAATTTTTTTATTCAGGAGGTGGCTTAGGTGGTGGTGGAAGTTATGATGTTATAGGTATAAAACAAACGATCAAATGAAAAAAATATTCATAATTCTAATAATTTGTTTACTACTATTCGGCTGCAAAAAAGAAAAGTTTGACTACCGAAATAAGTTCACAGGAGATTATGTTTTTATAGAGCATGGTCATTTCTGGGCGTTGTTATTCTACGATTATGATACCACCTATACTTTTAACGGTAAAGTTTCTTTAGGTACAAAAGATAATACCATAAAATTAGCAGGTATTTCTGAAGAGCCTACCATTTATGAGGATGGATCATTAAACTTAAACCTTGGGTATACTGATTATTATTTTAGAGGCGAATTTGAATCATCAACAAATCTAAAATACAGCTATGGACAACACGCGCTGGGCGGTGGCTTTGAATTGGAAATAACAGGAATTAAAATAAAAAAATAAATGAAAAAATCATCATTAATTATTGGTTTGTTATTTTTTATCACGATATCTTATGGTCAGGATAGTATAAAAAAAAACATGTATTATCCGAAGTTTCAAGTTTCCATACAAGCAGGTGGCATGTATAAAAGTTTTTTCGGGAATAGGTATATTGATCCTGCAGAAAGCATTACAGTTGCTGATCATAAATATGACAAATATTACAAAATGCCTACAATTGGTTATAAAGCCGGAATTCTTATTAATATAAAAATCATAAAAAATTTGTATGTTACTTCCGGTACGTTCTTTTGCTTTCGAAAAGATGTGTATGAAAATAATTTGGACACCATAAATAAATACGGTCTCAGCAAAGGAACAGGGTATATACTAGGTACGGGACATATATATAATATTATCAAGTACGATTATTCTTCGTATGACATTGAACTTCCAATTATGTTATTATTCAGATGGAAAAGATTGAATATCTATGCCGGAGCTTATTTCCCAATGTTGATCTATAGAAAAGCAATATACACATATAATTACAGAACAGCACAAATTCCGTTAGGTGCAGATTGCAAAAAATTTAATGAATATGAACCTCCGATAAAAGTGTATCCTTCATTCCATATCAGCTATGCATTTAGAATAAAAAAACAAACCCTTGAACCATATCTGGGAATGGATTTTGGAGCAAAGAAATCTTTTTATTTACAGGGAGGCATAATCTTTTCAGTTTATAATTACATTAAAAAACATAATTGAAAATTATGATAACAAGCCCGTTCTGCGGTAAGCTCTACCTCCGTCGGCAATATCTTTATAGACTTTTGCCTAATGCCCCTTGTCTTCAAAAGCATAAACAAAACTTTGTTACTTATTCAACAGCAATAAACTAATAAAGTAAAGGATGCTGTAAGCAATCTCTGTTACTAAACTAATAAAGTTTAAAACCAAAGAATAAAACAAATGGCGTTCGTCTAAACTACCACCTTATCCAAAAATATTATTATAGCTTATGCCTATATAAGAAAATACTTGTATCTTTGTATTCCTTTAGCACAATTCCTAAATCATGCTACATAAAAATCGTCCAATAATCTAAAACCTGAAATAATGAAAACACGTCTCCATTTAATTATCATCTTCCTTGCGATGACATTCACCGCCGCAGCCCAAGAACCACGCTACATCGAAACCACTGTCTCCGACACCGTTAAGCTGAATCCCCTTTCGTTTACGTATGAGATAAGCGTAGGCAACGAGTCCTATAACTATGATTATTCTGCGCTCTTGGGCATAGACGACACATCCAAATCCGTAAACATGACCGATGTCTTATCCTTATTGAAAAAAGAAAAATTCACCCTCTCCACCGACGACAACAACAGCTACACCCTGCCAAAAATCACACCTACAAAATCATCCGTCGTGGTTGCACTAAGTTCATCTGCCGAACTTGATAGGCTTTGCAAACTACTGAGTAACCTAAATGGAGTTTCGGGAAAAATAACTTCCACCGAATATGAATCCCCTGCACTGTATGCGGATGTGTTGTTCAAAAGATTATACGACAAAGCCCTTTCAGAAGCCACCATCCTAGCAAAAATATCAGGCAGTCAAGTAGGTCGTATGATCAGTGCCACCGAACCCTCCGACGTTTATGGCGGGTATATGGACTGGCTCTCAGAACTATCAAAAGCTTCCTCTTTAGACCTTTTTGGATTAAACAAGCATTTCTACAAAGTCTATACAAGAAAATTTGCCTTCCGTTTTGAACTAAAGTAACGCGACCTCACTATCAAAGCCGTTAGCATGCTCCTACGTAACAAATAGGTCATTAACATCGTATGAAGCCAATGATTCTTTATTATTAATCACTAAAAACTCACAAACATGACAAAAACCGTAACAAAGTATTATGTAGCTATGCTTGCTTCTGCAGCGTCAGGATTGCAAGCACAAGTATTGATGGGCAACGACACTTTATCCTTCGTCGGTAGAATTGATTTCTATAATCAAGCCACATTGCCCAAGTCCTATCTGTGGCACCCCAACAATGCCAACGATGAATCGCAAACCTATTTGGTGTTAGCCATGCCAATGAGTATGTTGCCTACAACCATTGATTTGTTACGCAATGAAGGTCCCATCACATTAGAGTTGTGGCCATCAGGTGCTGCTCCATATTTTGGTGCTACCACCGAAGGATATAGTGGCACACTGAAAACTGCAAACGAAAAAGTAGGTGAAGGCGACTTCGACTTCCATCTCTTGCATCCCTAATATCCAAAGAATATAGAAACAAAAAAGGCTTGCCTCCGATGTGGGCAAGCCTTTTTTTAATTGCTACTTTCACCTTTCATCTTTCACCTTTCACCTTTTCCCTTTCAACTACTTCTTCCCCCCATCCCACGTAAACAGCGTCGGTTTCACAGTCAACATCACAAATGCCCATTGACTCATTTTCTTTTTGTTGTTGCCTTGCATCACTTGCAGCATTTGACTGCCACTGAATAACGAATAGCCTAATTGAACATCCACATCTTTAACTATAGGAATCTTAGCAGTGATATCGGCTTCGCAACCCAAATATGGATTTGGATTAATAAAATTCTGATGATAATTATATTCTGTGCGGAAATAATGAAAATCGGCGCGCAGTTGATATTTTTGTTTCAATAGAAAGATAAAATCCATATAGATATCAGTAAGTCCAAGGTATTTAGTATCGGTGGGTTTCGTAAAAAAATCAATATTTCCATTGTAGCGATGTCCGCTGCCATACAGATAATTGAACGCATTCAGGTTTTTGTTACTAACGTTGGTCATATCATTGCCTGAGAAAAACTCAGTACCCGTGAAGATGGTGAACCATTTTAATGGCTTCACGGTAACATCTGCATTGATATAGTAGGCATATATTTCAGCACCACTTTGATCCTGTCCCCATTGATAAAAACATCGAGCATCGGTGTTCACATATTTACTCATAAAGTTAAACACTCCACCACTTGTAAGGCGGGCATATATGGTGTTGGTTGTGTTCTTTTTCTGATATCCATCAGCAATAAACGTGGCTTGCAGAGCAAAATGTTTATTGAATTGATATTTCAACCATGCAAAACTTAATGCTTTATAATTTCCTAAAGTATTATTGTAATCGGTAGAGTTGGTGGTATCTTTACTCTGGTTAAATGCTGCAGCCACATCAATCGAAAAGCCCTGATGATTATATTTTAAGAGGAGCGCATCGTGGGTCAATCCCTTTTGCGACCAATTTGACGGCGTGAACAAACGCTCGTTATCATAAGCAAACTCCTGACGTCCGGCTTTAATAAAGAAACTGTCGCACACTTTTATCTCAGCCCATCCTTGATACAGACCCAAGCCTGCAACATCGGTTTTCATTGCTTCGTCACCCCATAAGCGTACATCTTGAAACGATAGATAAGTGTTCACGATACTCCATTTAAACCCGACGTTCAGTCGTGTCCGCTGACTTATTTGAAAGGCAGGAATCTGTCCAAATGTCGGAGGCAGTACTTTATAACTATCTCTGAACTCAAATCGCGGACGAAACTCCGCACTTAAATTAAATTGCGCATACGCACTCACACTAATGATAACTAGTGCTACAACCGATAAAACTATTCTTTTCATGTTATTATTTTTATAGTGTAAATCTTAAAACTTAAATCTTAAATCTTAAAACTTAAATCTTAAATCTCAAATTAGTTAAATATCCCCTGCAAATACGCCTTCGTCTTCTCCTGTTTCGGATGATTAAAAAACTCATCCGCAGTGCCATGCTCCACAATTTCTCCCAAATACATAAACACCACATAATCGGCAATACGTCGTGCTTGGCGTAGGATATGCGTTACCATCACCAAGGTGTATTCCTCTTTCAGTTCCACGAATTTCTTCTCGATGGCAGTGCTCGAAAGCGGATCCAAAGCAGAAGTAGGTTCGTCGGCTAAAATAATCTCCGGTTTCACAGCCAATCCGCGCGCCAAACATAGGCGTTGTTGTTGACCAATGGAAAGTCGCGAAGCCGGTTCCTTGAGGCGATGCTGCACTTCGTCCCACAGATTCACTTGTTTCAGGTTATGCTCCACGCTTTCGCGGATGATTTGCTTGTTGTGAATTCCGTTGATACGCAATCCATAAGCAATGTTATCATAAATGTTCATGGGTAAAGGATAGGGACGTTGCGAGAGCAAACCCATCTTTTTGCGAATGCCGGGCAAATCGGATTTGGTGTGAAGTATATCTTCATCATCCAAAAAGATACTTCCGGTGATGGTTACATTTTCTTCCAAGTCAATCAGGCGGTTCAAACATTTCAGTAAGGTGGTTTTGCCGCAACCCGATGGTCCCAGTATGATGGTTACCTGATTTTCGGGTATATCCAGATTGATGTTTTTTAGTATCTGATTCTTACCTATGCTCAGGTTTAGGTTCTGTATGCTAATTTTAGATTCCATCGTTTTACGAAATTTTGTTTTTGTTGTACTTATTCGAGATGATACGCGAAAGCACACTGATAATTAAAATGATGATGGTGAGTATGGCAGCCGAAGCATACGCTCGATTCTGCACTTCCTGTATTGGCGAACTCAATTGGAAAAATATGGATAAAGGCAAAGTAGCCGAAGGCTGCATCACCGAAGTAGGTATGCTGTCGGTGTAGCCCGTAGTGAACAGCACCGAGGCGGCATCACCGATAGCCCTGCCAAACGAAATCATGATAGCCGTTACAATAGCCGATGAACATTGCCTCACATACACCATAAAAGCCGTCTGCGATTTGTTCGAACCCAACGACATGGATGCTTCCAACAAACCTACGGGAACATTTTTCACCACTTCATCAATGGCACGTATCATGATGGGCAGTATAAATAAGGAAACCGTGATAATACCTGCCAAGAGCGATGTTTTCATTCCGAAAAATATCATCACACTAAATCCAAAGGCACCATAAACGATGGAAGGAACGCCCCACAGCAAATCCAACAGAAAGCGGACACCATTCACCAACTTTTTGAATTTCCGTAGATGTATATTCATCAGCATCGCCACAGGCAAGCCCATCACTAAGGCTAAAATTGTGGCTCCAAAAGCAAGGTATAAGGAACCGATGATGGCATTCAACACACCACCTTCCTTCCCGAAATAATAACCGCCCTTGGGTGTTTGGCTAATCATTTCCCAGGTGAGCGAAGGCAATCCTCTATAAAATATACTAAAAACAATCAGCGAAAGCACCAATACTATCACCGCAATAGAGATTTGCATCAGGATTTTAAAGAAGTTTTCTTCAAGTGCTAATAACTTCTTTCTCATACTCTATATTTTGGTTTCGTAGCGTGAAATTAGCATACGAGCTGCAAGGTTAAACAATAGAACAATGACCAACAAAATCAGGGAGGCAAACATCAATGCCGAATCGTAGTTGGGTATGGACAACATCTCCCCATAATTATTGGCGATAAGCGCAGGCAAAGGATAACCAGGTTCGAAGATATTGTTTGGAATCTGAGCAACATTACCCACCACCATCAACACGGCTATGGTCTCTCCAAAAGCTCTCGACATGCCAAACACCACCGAAGAAACTATCCCGGGAAACGCCTTACGCAGTATCACATATTTGATGGTTTGCCATTTCGTAGCACCCAAGGCAATGGATGCTTCAGGCAACTCTTTTGAAATGCTTTTAAAGATTTCCAACAATATATTCAAGATAAAAGGAATGATCATCACCGACAACACCACAGCACCTGCCAAGATGGAGTAGCCCGCAGTTTCTATGCCAAAAAAGGGTGCAACATAATGTGAAATCAAAGGAACTATGACCAATATACCCCAAACGCCAAAGATAATAGAAGGTATGCCTGCCAATATATCTATGACAGGTTGTATCACTTTCAGGTAAACACTTTTGGCATATTGTGTCAAATAAATGGCGGCAAACAAACAGATAGGAACAGAAATCAGCAATGCCAACATGGTTACCAGCACCGAACTATAGATGTAGGAATAAAATCCAAACTTTCCCTGAAATGGTTTCCATTCGGTGGAGAAAAGTAAATCAGAAAGCGAATTGGCATGCAACACACTCTCCGACTTAAAAAATAATCCCACCACCAATAGTACGGGCATCGCAATGATGATGCCCAAAAACAGATAGAGGAAGACGTTTAAAACCTTTTCGTTCTTTAGAAATCGCATCGCAACTATTTATTCAGTTTCTCGGTTTCTGCTTTCAATTTGGCATCGTTCAAAGTAACATAGCCTGCTTCGTGTATGTATTTCTGTCCTTCAGCCAACACGAATTTAAAAAACTCTATAACAAGAACGTTCTCAGTTTTGCCCTTAGTAACAAAATACAAATCGCGTGCGGGAGGCGAAGGAAAGCGGTCTTCTTTAATGGCAAGCATCAGATTATCCAAATTAGCATAATAATTCTCTGTGCTGTCAATTTTTCCATTCTCATTCAAATCTAAAGGAATCACTGAGATGCCATCATAATACTTTTTAGTTTTTGGATCATAAGCATAAATCACATTATTATATCCCAGTCCGAATTTATCTTTTTTCACAGCATCACTCATCCCCGGATCACCAAAAACGCCTATGCCTTTTAAATCTTCTTGCTTTTTGCCCATATATTTCGCCCACATTTCGCCTGCACCACACGCATCCGAACGTGTATATACATTTATTTTCTTTGCTGAAGAATTCGGAATCAATTGTTTCCAATTCTTAATTTTCTCCGTAAGAAAAATATCAGCGAATTCTTGTTTTTTCAATCCGCGCTCCATAATAGCTTTGTAAACGGGATTTTCGGTGTTGATGGTTGGCAACACCGCGTCTTTCGCCACAGCGATATACCAAGCACCTTTGTCGGTTTCTTCTTTGCTCACTTCGCGTGAAAACATAGCAACATCCACCAAGCCATTCAGCACATCGGTCATGCCTTT
>CAIWVT010000653.1 GCA_903916135.1 uncultured bacterium | reverse complement strand
TATTACCAAAAAATATATTGATAACGAAGGACTATCCCAACAGTTTGATTTTATTGGTGGCGATTACAGTAAAGATGATTGGGGAATGCGTTATGATATGACTTTCTTATCAGCAATCATTCACATAAATTCTTTTGACGAAAACCAAAAACTTGTTCAGAAATGCTATGACTCTTTGAATAAAAACGGTTTAATCGTTATTCATGACCATGTGATGAACGAAACACGAACCGAACCTTTTGCAGGAGCCTTGTTTGCCTTGAATATGTTAGTTGGAACGGAAAATGGGGATACTTATACAGAAAGTGAAATTCGTAATTGGCTTAGTCATTCAGGATTTTCAGAAATAATTAGAGTCGAAACATTCAATAATGCGATGATTATAGGACGGAAAAGATAAATCAATCAGTTATTTGATTATTTACAAAAGCTTCTGCAATCAATATGTCAGAGGGTTTGGTGATTTTAATATTTTCGAGATTGCCATCAACAAAACGAATTTGCATACCAATATTTTCCAGTACGATTGCGTCATCCGTAAACTTTTCATCATAATTTTGTAGATACGCTTTTTTTATCAAGGATGTTTGGAAACACTGTGGAGTCTGAACAATCCATAATTTTTTGCGATCTATCGCTTCATTAAATGCTCCCGTTTTCTTTCGAACAGAGTCATGAATTGGAACAACAGGTACTGCATTACCAAATAATTCGGCTTCTTTAAAACATGCTCGAATAACTTCTTTGCTCACAAAGGGGCGAACTGCATCATGAATAGCTACTAATGAATTCAGATTGTTTATTTTCGACAAACCATTTTTGACAGAATGAAAACGCGTAGGTCCGCCTTCTATGGTAATGAAAGAATTGTCAATGTTGTGATTTTCGCAAATCATCTTCCACATTTGTATCCATTTAGGATTTACAACAATAATAAATTCAATATCGGGAATAGCATGTTCAAAAATGTTTAAAGTATGGATGATAATAGGTATTCCTCCAACTTCAATAAATTGCTTTGGAATATCCGATTTCATTCTTTCACCTGAACCGCCAGCAACAATTATAACGTATTTTTTCACTCTTTTAAGTCAATAAAAAAAGTCATCCACATAATAATTTCTGCGAATGACTTTTATTTCAATTAGTAAATTCTTTTTTAGATAATCATCATGGCATCCCCATAGGTAAAGAAACGATATTTTTCAGAAACGGCTTCTTTATAAGCTTTCATCAAAAAATCAAACTCTGCAAATGCCGCCACCATAATCATTAAGGAAGATTGAGGCAGATGAAAATTAGTAATCATTCGATTTGCGACACTAAAATCATAAGGTGGAAAGATAAATTTATTTGTCCATCCATCATAAGGTTTTAGATTACCTGAAATTGCAACAGAAGATTCTATGCCTTTCATGGAAGTGGTGCCTACAGCACAAACATTTTTTCTATTCTTCTTTGACTTATTCACTATTTCGCAAGCGCGTTCATCAATAATGACCTGTTCGGAATCGCTTTTATGTTTACTGAGGTCTTCCACATCAATGGAGCGAAAATTTCCCAAACCTGCATGTAAGGTGATTTCTGCAAAATTTACTCCTTTTAATTCGAGGCGTTTCATCAGCTCACGACTAAAGTGCAAACCTGCCGTTGGTGCGGCAACTGCACCTTCATGTTTGGCATAAATCGTTTGGTAACGTTCCTTATCTTCCGGTTCTGTATCTCGTTTGATAAATTTAGGCAAGGGTGTATCGCCTAATCCTTCAATAATCTTTTTGAATTCATCATACGGACCATCAAATAAAAAGCGAATAGTGCGTCCTCGTGACGTAGTGTTATCAATCACTTCAGCAACCAAAGATTCGTCTTCACCAAAATACAATTTGTTTCCGATACGAATTTTTCGTGCAGGATCAACAAGCACATCCCATAAACGGGAATCATGATTGAGTTCTCGAAGCAAAAAAACTTCAATTTTGGCTCCTGTTTTTTCTTTTCGACCATAAAGCCGTGCAGGAAAAACCTTTGTATTGTTCAAGATTAAACAATCTCCATCATCAAAATAATCCAGTAAATCCCTAAAGACCTTGTGTTCGATGGTTTTAGTTTTTCTGTTCAGAATCATTAAACGCGATTCATCTCTCTGCTTTGAAGGTCTATCTGCAACTAAATCTTGAGGTAAATAAAACCGGTATTCAGACAACTTCATAATTTATATTTTTTAATATATACTTTTAATAAAACGAGTACAAAAGTACACTATTTAGAGCCTAAAGTCAAGTGTTTACATAAATAAATATATATTCAAATAAAATCCTTTTTGTAAAGACCTATGCAACTTCACATTGCAATGAAATTAAACTTTTGCTTTTCGTTTATGTCTTAACGATTTTTCGTATGAAATTATTGTTTGAGGTAACAATTTTGATTATATATACACCTTTATTTAGGTCGGATAAATCTAATGTTACTTTTTGCGAAAGCATATTTCCGTTAATTTCACGAATCAAATGACCACTAATATCATACACTTGAATATTCTTACTTGGGTTTCCTATGTTCTCGATAAAAATAGTATTCGTAAAAGGATTGGGCGAAATCTTTATGGTGCTCTCAGAACTTCCATCAACACTTACTATAATACTATTCGATAAGCATTGGGCAATAAGTTCGCTTTCCGGGTCAAAGGTTATCGTATTGGGAATAAACTTTAACTTCCCTTGAAATACCTCATAGTTTGAAACATTATTAAAAACGATAACCGTGTCTTTTGAGCCTAAAGAAAACTTAATAGGGACAGGCAATTTAAAGAAAGATACGGAAGGATGTGATTGCGTTTGCGAAATAGTCATATTAAAAGTACTGTCGGGATAGGTGATACAATAGAGTGTGTAAGAAGGATACCCTTGATTGTAAATCCAATCATTAAAAAATTCTATCAAATTTAACCCCGAAGCAGCCTGAGCATGGTCTTGGAAATTGGATGTGCCTGCAAAGCTATACGCAAATTGTGCATCTGTGATAAAGCTTTTCATGCAACTAAAAAATGCAGAATCCCCTATTTTAAAGCGAAGCATGTTAAGAACCATTCCGCCTTTGTCGTAGGACAAACGACCATCAAAAATTCTATTGACAGAAGTGGTATCATCACAATAAACTGAGCCATCCGTTTGAGAAATAACATTGCTGGTGGTGCTTTGTTTCCATGTTTTCCATGCAGCAGGACTTTGTAGAAACTTATACGTTAGCCCTGTCAATAATGTGGCAAAACTTTCGTTAATCCAGATGTCGTGCCAGCTCTTGCATGTCACTTTATCACCAAACCATTGATGCGCCAACTCATGCGCCATGAGATCATACCCAAAATTGATTAAGAACGTCATCGTTTGATGCTCCATCCCACCACCCCAATTGAATTGTGCATGACCATATTTTTCATTCATATAAGGATAATCTGAAAACAAACTATCATACAACTGCATCACCGGAATCAAATTGGGAGTATTGGCTTGCGCATCAGCAAGATTTTCGGGAAACACATAATTCAAAATCTGAAGCGTTCCGCTATGCAAGGAAGCATAATTAGAATATACAGCATAGTTTGTAACCGCGATGGCAATAAGATAGGTAGCTATAGGGTATTTATGTTTCCAATGATAGATTTTATTGGCTCCTGCCACAGTTTCTGAAAGCAATACCCCATTGCATCCTACCCTATAGGCACTTGGAGTGGTTACATACACATCTATCGAATCAATTTTATCACTTAACGAATTTTTGCAGGGCCACCAGTCAGGCGCTCCATAAGGTTCGGAGAGTGTCCAGATGATGGGCGTTCCGCTATGACTATCTTGAATAAAACTACCAAATCCAATGCCTTGAGGAGGCGCACCCTGATAATACACCATGATAGAATCCGTTTGATTGTTCGGAATTGCAACAGGCAAGGTAATGTTGATTAGATTGGAAGCATGCGTAAAGTTGGTGAGTTTCACATTATGATATTTAATAGAATCCACCGTCAGCACATCGTTCAATTCAAATTCCATCATACTCATATTTCCAACTGCCTTGAAACGCGACAAAATCGAACCTTTAATGTAGTTCACCGCAGGATTGACGAACCAATTCATGCGATGATAAAACAAATTATAATTTGCTCCTATCTTTGGATTGCTACTCCTATGCAATATTTTTTCATGACTTTTGGCTTCTTGCTGCGCAATGCTCTTGGTAAAATTCTTATCCGGCATTCGTTGAGCAAACAAATACGAGAAGCTACATAATAAAAAAAGAGTAAAGATAAATTTTTTCATACGATTGTTTTTTTTAATTATAAACATGAAGAGTTTGCCCATCGAAATCGGCTTTATATTGTTTTAAAGGGTATTGGGCATCTCCACTAACAATGGAACCGTCCAAAATTAAATATTCTGATTTACATTTTTTACATTGCAAGACAAGTCCTGAGGGTTCAACATCCACATAAGCAGAATCTGTTTCCCAATCATAAGGACATGCTCTTTCGAACGCCACGAACTCATCGGAGGAGGCACGATACACCACAACGCCTTTGTAGCCGCCTGTTAGATTGACCCAACCTCCTACAGATGCCAGTTCAATATATATGGTTGAAGAAATATTCATATAAAAACTAACATAAACATCCGGTATCGGATTCTTGTTTTCTTTCTTGCAAGAAACAAAAACCATGATGGAAATAAGCAGTAGAACAGTATATTTAAGAGTTTTTTTCATGGACATCAAAACAAAGGTAATATAATAACGTTAGTAATTGTGTATAATTTTGTGATTAATATTTTTTTTCTCTGTGTGTAGCTCGAAAAACTTTCTTAATTTTATGGTTTCTATTCTTATGCAAAATTAAATAAAAACAACAAGCTAATGAACATTTTTAAAAGATTTATTTTCATCATCCTTGCTTTAGTGTTTGCCGCATCCTTTGACGGGTGCAGCAAGTTTGCGCAAAGCAAGAGCCAAGAGCATGCCCGCAGGAGACAGTTTGAACGAGATAAAAAGCAAAAAGATCAGGCTGCACAAAAGGCGTATGAAGATGCCATCAGACGAAATTATGGTATGCAAACCAAAAGTACACAGCGGATGATGAAGCAAACCGCCAAAACATCTTTTGCCGCCAAAAACAATAAAAAGCCTAATTTCCTACAGCGTTGGTTCGCCCCGAAACAAAAAAGAGCAAAAACCAACAGAAACGAAAAATAATCATCATGCTGCTAAACAATAAAAAGTTTACGTATGCCCGTTACTATGGGTACTTATGGCTTTTTATTGTTATGCTTCATTTTTGCGGCTTTGCGCAAAACAATCCCGATTTAAAATTCGACCGCATCACTTCCGAAAACTTTAAAGTTGAGAAAGGTTTATCTCAGAACTCTGCCAATTGCATTCTTCAAGACTCTAAAGGCTATATGTGGGTGGGAACTTGGGACGGATTAAACCGCTTCGATGGTTACAGTTTCGTTACCTTCAAATCTTCCATCAGCGGCAACACCAACGAACTCAGCAATCAAACTATCAACGCCCTCTTTGAAGATAAAAGCGGGATGATATGGGTGGGCACAGAAACCGGATTGAACAGTTATAATCGCAAGAATCAAAAATTCACGCAGTATAAACGCGATTCCGACAATCCTTTTAGCATCAGTAGCGACACCGTTTGGTGTATCGTGGAAGAAAACGAAAATATTCTGTGGGTAGGCACCAACAACGGTTTGAATAAATTTGACAAAACAACAGGCTATTTCTACCATTTTCGCCTCAACCCAAATAATGCCAACAGTCCGAGCAACAACAACATCAATTGTATATTGCCCGACAAACATGGCAATATATGGTTTGGAACCAACGAAGGTTTGAATTATTTCAACACTAAAGAAAAAGTGTTTTCTCATTTCTATAACAATCCCGACAATAGTAATTCAATCAGCAACGATTTAGTTTTGAATATCCTGTATGATAAAGAAGAAAACCTGTGGATATGTACCGATGGCGGCTTGGATGTTTATAATTTCCCCACAAAAAAATTTACCCATTACTATCACAACGACAACGACAACACCTCCATCAGCAGCAATCACGTGACGGCTATCCTGCAAGACGTCGAAGGCAACTTTTGGGTTGGTACCTACGGAGGTGGGCTGAACCAATTCGATAAGAAGAGTCGTAATTTCATTCACTTCTTCAATGATATATACAATAGTCGCAGCCTCAGCAACGATTATATCAAATCCATCTATCAAGACAATTCGGGCATCATTTGGGTTGCCACTGCTTGGAAAGGAGTTAGCATTATAGATAAATACTCGAATCGTTTCAAACATTTTCAACATCTGTCGAACGACGAAACGAGTTTGAATTGCAACAACGTGTGGTCAATATTTCAAAATAAAGAAGGAAAACTTTGGATAGCTACCGACGAAGGCATCAATATTTACGATACCTTGACGCGCAAATTCTCCTTTCTTCAACATCATCCCAACAACAAAAACTCCATCCCCAGCAATTTGACGCGTTTGGTGTTTCAAGACAGCAAAGGCAATTATTGGATAGGGACTTTCGATGCAGGCATCTGCAAATATAATCCAACAACAAACAGCTTCATTACTTTTGCCAACGATTTAGCCAATCCGCTCAGTTTAAGTTACAATCGCATCAATTTTGTGCTGGAAGATCGGTATAAAAATATCTGGATAGGCACCGACCACGGATTAAACCTTTATCTGCCAAACACCAACACCTTTAAACGTTTTTTCCACGACCCTGCTAACAAAAATTCTATTTCCAATAACGTGGTCTATCACATGTATGAAGACAAAAACGGTTACATTTGGATGTGTACCTTGGGCGGATTGAACCGCTACGACCCCAACACCGGCAATTTCTATGCGTATAAAAAGAACAACAACAAATATAACACCCTGAGTTCCGACAAAATTTTTTCTATCTATGAAGATCGCGATGGATTTCTTTGGCTCACCACCTGTGGCGGCGGCTTGAATCGTTTCAATCGGAAAACAGGCGAAATAAAATACTTTTTGGAAGAAAACGGACTATCGAACAACGTTACCTATAATATTTTTGAAGACAATTTCAATTGCTTGTGGATTACCACCAATTATGGTTTGTCGTGTTTCAACAAAATCACCGAAACCTTTGTGAACTACGACGTGAAAGATGGCATACAATCGAACGAATTCAACCTGAATGCCGCTTATCACAACACACAGAACGATGAAATGTTTTTTGGCGGCATGAATGGTTTCAACTCTTTTTATCCCGAACGTATTGCTAAAAACACTTTCGTGCCGCCCATCATCATTTCGGGTTTCAAAATCTTTGAGAAACCCAAACCCGTTGAAATCCTGAACGGCGACACCATCTTGTTATCTTATGACGACAACTTCTTTTCTTTCGAGTTTGCTGCCCTCGATTTTTCAAATCCGCAGAAAAACAAATATGCCTACAAACTTGAAAATTTCGACAATCATTGGAACTATTCCGACGCTTACAAACGTTTCGCTTCCTACACACGGGTTCCGCCCGGCATCTATTATTTTAAATTGAAAGGCTCAAACTCCGACGGACTGTGGAACACCGCAGGTATCGTCATCACCATCATCATCACTCCGCCTTGGTGGCGCTTGTGGTGGTTTCGCATCGGCTCGCTGCTGCTCATCACTTTCATAGCCTGGTATATCATTTACAATCGTTTGCGCAACATCCGCATCAAACATGAAGATGAGAAACGCATACTCGAAATCGAAAAACAAATGTTCGCACTGGAGCGCACCGCCCTACGACTACAGATGAATCCGCATTTTATCTTTAACTCCCTAAACTCCA
The DNA here is from genome assembly GCA_903916135.1 of uncultured bacterium. GTDB lineage: Bacteria > Bacteroidota > Bacteroidia > Bacteroidales > CAIWKO01 > CAIWKO01. The sequence continues at coordinate 2,116 of CAIWVT010000653.1, read as the reverse complement.
TACAATCTTTCGTCATCAGCAACGACACCGACAAAGCCATACTCTATCTGGCTAAGTTTTCGCAACTGATGCGTTTCATACTTTCACACTCGCAACAGTCATTTGTACCCGTGAAGGATGAAATAAAATCCATGTCAATCTATCTCGATATAGAGCAACTACGTTTCGACAACAAATTTCAATATGAGTTTGTGATTGACCCGCGCATTGATGAAGAGTTCACCGAAATTCCACCGATGATTATTCAGCCCTATATCGAGAATGCTATCATTCATGGCATCTTGAACAAAGCCACCAATGGCTTCATACGCATCACGCTTGGATTGATAGACGAGAAATATATGCTCTGCACTGTTGAGGACGACGGCATCGGGCGCGAAAGAGCAGGAGAGATTCGTGCACGTTCAGACCTGAACCACAAATCGCGCGGCATGTTGATTACCCAAAAACGATTAGAGATATTGAACGAACGCGAAAAAGACCTCCTTAACGTAACCATCACCGACCTGAAAGACACGCAAAACAAAGCGGCAGGGACTAAGGTGGAGATTATTATCATTTATAAGTAATAGGCTTTTAGGTTTTAGGCTTTTAGATTTTTAGGCTTTAGACTATTAGGCTTTAGACCCGCCTGACTGCGTCATTCGGACAGGCTTTTATACTATTAGGTTTTGTGAGCTTTGTGTATTTTCTTAGTGTCCCTTGTGGTAAAGAAAGAAAAAAACCACGGAGACTCCCGACCTCCCGACCTCCCGACCTCCCGAGGTCCGGTACGGGACAGGTCCGGTACGGGACAGGACTAAGACCATTAAGGGACACAAAGAAGAACTGTTGATTTGGGTTGGTAGTCGGGGAGCGACTTTGAGTCGCACTCCGACTTGCTATGTGATGCGGGAAGGGAATACTGATAGGCATTTAATGTACACTACTTGCCATCTAGCGTACACTGATTGTCATCTACCGTACACTGATTGTCATCTAACATACATTGATTGCCATTTAACGTACATTGATCGTCATTTTACGTACATTGATCGCCATTTTACGTACATTGATTGCCATTTAATGTACATTGATTGCCATCTAACGTACATTGATCGTCATTTAATGTACATTGATTGCCATAAAACGTATATTGATAGGCTTGAATTTGGCATTAAAGTAGTTATTTTACATACGGAATATGGTTATATGTTGTTGATTATGAATGAACAAAAATATTTTAAAAAAATATCAATATTTTTTTGCAGATAATGAAAATAGTAGTACTTTTGCATTTTCAAAATAGAAGTTATTCATTAAAAAAAAATATTATGACAGGACCACAACAGGCAGACCAAACAATGTTTGCTTCCGTAGATTATGTGTTGACAAACGAAGCTGCGGTTTATGAGGATGATGTAAAACTTAAGGCAGAAGTGGAAGCTTTTAAAGCGGCTTATGCCCATAATTTAGCGACCGGAGCTGCTGCGCACCCGGACAATAGCGGATTTAGCCAAGAAAAGCTGACTGCAAAAATTGAATTGGGCGATTTTGCTGCCATGCTTGCGGGTGAAAGTTATGTTACTTTGAAGAATATGGGCAAAATAAGTATTGCTGAAAAGTTTAGTGTTTATCCAACAAATTATACATCACTTGCTGATAGTGCTTGTGGTACGTTAGCTCAAACAAATTATAATTTAATTAGTGATAATGCTGACGATTTGATTCCCGATACTATCACTAATGCTATGTTGGCAGCGTTTCTGACAAAGAAAAATACTTTCACGGAATTGCAAGGCACGAGCGAAGCAGAGCATGAAGTTTCGCCGCAATTGACAGAGGATTTTAAGAACAGTTTTGGACCTGTGAAGGAAAAGGTTGAGAATTTGAAGTTTCGTGTGCGCAAGTATGAAACTATTAATTATGGTTTTTGGGAACGTTTTATGGCTGCTACAGATATCCCCACAGTTCATGTGAGACATACGTATTTGAACATAGAGGCACTGAATAAAGCTACGAGCGCTCCGATAGAAGGCATAGTGTTTACGTTGACTAAAGGGAATAAGTCAGCAACAACGGATTATATGGGTAAGGCAGTGATAGCAAAGATACGGAGCGGGGAGGATGTTTTGAC
>CAIWVT010000652.1 GCA_903916135.1 uncultured bacterium | reverse complement strand
TGTGATTACCTTAAAATAGAAGGTTCTATGGCAACAGGTGGGGCATCATTTTTTGCCGGAGCAAATTCTGTTGATATGAGTAACAATTCTGGGTGGCTTTTCTCATCATGCACAACTTCAATTCCTGAAGGCAACATGAAAACTTCATTTTCTATTTATCCAAATCCAGTATCTAATGAACTAATCATCGAACCCAAAAATAATATGGAAAAGCAGAGTTTTGATATATATAATTCCGTTGGACAGATTACCTTTAGTGGAGAATTGAAAGGAAAAACATTTGTAAATACGTCAAACTTTGCTTCGGGAGTTTATTTGATAAAACTTTTGTACGGAAACGGTTTTGAATTTAAGAAGTTTATAAAGGAATAAAGAAGGTTTTTTTTGGTTGCGGAGTTTATCCTTGACTGTGGTCCAGGCATATGAATTGCGCCTCAACTGTTCTGGTCGAGTATCCCAATAGAGTTTTGAGGAGGATGAATAAGAGAAGGTTTAGAAGGTGATACGTTTTTGGTTTTTGACATTTCTATTAAGGTTTTAGATATTGGAGAAGGTTTGTAGAGAAATTTGGAGAAAATAAAAATATTTCATCTCCATTTATGGAATTATTCCGATATTGCATCCATTATTGAAAACTAAAATATTTAAAATATGAAAACATTTAGAATTATTGCTGCGATACTGATGGTGTCGGTTGCGGCTATGGCAGTTACGGTGGTGGTTCCGCTGTTTGTGCATGAGCGGAGTATGAAAGAGATGATTTCGGAGCGAGATGATTATGGGAAGTTGTGGGGCAAGGCGGATTCGTTGGAGAAGAAAGGACTGACGCGCACGGAGATTGAAGTGGTGGAGGTGATTTATGGGAAGGCAAAGGCGGAGGGAAATACGGATAATTTTATTAAGGCGGTGATTTATAAGCTGAAGTTGGAGTCGTATATTTCGGACGATGATTATGTGAAGGAGATTGGCGATTTGGAGCAGGAGGCGGCTGAAGCGCATTTTCCGGCGAAACCGATTTTGCAATCTATGACGGCAGAGGTGTATTGGAAGTATTATACGAATAATAGATACAGGTTTTTGAATCGGACGGAGACGGTGGATTTTGTGCCGAAGGATATCAGGACGTGGGATTTGAGGAAGATTATAGAGAAGGTGATTCAGAATTATAAGCTTTCGTTGGCGAATGGGGATAGTTTGAAGAAGACGTCTATCAATACCTATCAGGCGCTGTTGGCTACGAATTATGCGAATTCGCCGGAGATGCGCCCTACTTTGTATGATTTTTTGGCGCATAGGGCGGTGGACTTTTTTATGAATGAGGAGCCGGGTTTGGTGAGTCCTGCCAATAGGTTTGAGATGGATAAGGATGTGTTTTTTGAGCCGTATGACAAGTTTATGAATGAGAAGATAGAGACGCCTGATGCGTTTTCGTTGACCTATTATGCGGCTACGATATTTCAGGATTTGTTGAAGTTTCATGCCGCGGATAGCGATCCGCAGATTTTGATTGATAATGATTTGAAGCGTTTGAGGTTTATAAAGCAAAAGACGATACATCCCGACAAAGATACGCTATATGTGAGTGCGTTGGAGGGTTTGCAAAAGCGGTTTGAGTCGTTTCCGTCGTCGTCGGAAGTGATTTATGAGATAGCGAATTATTATTATTTGAAGGGCATGAATTATGCGACGAGCAAGGATGAAGGGGATAGATGGCTGCTGAAGAAGGCGTACGGGATTTGTGAGAAAGCCATAGATAAGTTTCCTGATGCGTTTGGGACGAAGAATTGTCAGTATCTGCAAGCTAAAATCACGGAGAAGTCGCTCACCTTGACCACGGAGGAAATCAATACGCCGAATAAGCCTTTCAGGGGTTTGTTGGGTTATAAGAATTTGAATGAGGTGTTTGTGCGCATTTGCAAAGTGAATTATGAATGGAACGATAGGTTAAAGGAAACGGATTATTATAACGATAAATTGGTGAAAGCGTATCTCAAGTTGAGTCCGCTGAAGGAGTTTACGGTGAGTTTGACAAATCCGAAGGACTATCAAGGGCATACGACGGAGATTAAATTGCCGGAGTTGGGTGCGGGTTTCTACATTATATTAATAGGGTCGGATAAGAATTTTTCGTTGGAGAAAAATGCGGTGTGTTATGCGGATTATTGGGTCTCGAACATGGCATACATGAACCGCACGTTGCCGAATGGGAATGTGCAGTTTGCGATTACCAACAGAGAGAGTGGGACGCCGCTGAGTGGGGTGTCGGCGCAGGTGTATCATCAGGTGTATAATTACACAACAAGGAAATATGAGTATCGCAAGGCGGGGCATTTTTATACGGATGAGAGTGGAATGTTTGAAACGATGCCGAGTGAGAATGATTATTATACTTCCTACGTGGAGTTGACGTTGAACAATGATGTGGTGAATAATGATGTGTTGAAAACGGCGAATTTCTATCAATATAGGAACTATAATTCTGTTGCGAAGAAGTACTTAAAGACCGTTTATTTTGCCGATAGGGCGATTTATCGTCCGGGACAGACGCTGTATTTCAAAGGGATTTTGATGGAAACGGATGGGGAAAGCACGGTGATTAAGCCCATGGAGGAAACGACGGTGGTGTTGTATGATGTGAATTATCAGAAGGTGTCGGAATTGAAGTTGACGAGCAATGAATACGGGACGTTTAGTGGGCAGTTTGTGTTGCCGACGGGTTCGTTGAATGGGCAGATGCACATTGGGGATACCTGGGGAAATCTGTATTTCTCGGTGGAAGAATATAAGCGTCCGAAGTTTGAAGTGGAGTTTGAACCTGTGAAAGGGAGTTATAAATTGGGCGAGAAAGTTACGGTGAAAGGCACGGCAAAAGCCTACTCAGGCTCGAATATAGATAATGCGCAGGTGAGTTATCGGGTGGTGCGGACGGCTTCGTTTCCGTATTGGTGGTATTATTGGTATGGATATTATCCTTCATCGGCACAAATGGAAATTTGCAGCGGTAAGAGCGTTACGAATGATATGGGAGAGTTTACGGTGGAGTTTAAAGCCATACCGGATTATAAGATTTCCAAGAAATCGGAGCCTACCTTCACGTATAAGGTGATTGCGGATGTTACGGATGTGAATGGGGAGACGCGCTCGTCAACCACCAATGTTTCGGCTGCATACAAAGCCCTGATGGTAGGGGTGAACCTGCCGGATGAGATTGAGAAGAGCTCAACCGACGACTATGTGATTGCTACAACGAATTTGAGTGGGACGTATGAATATGCAAAAGGGAGGATTCATGTGTATAAATTGAAACAACCTGAAAAGCCTTTCCGCAACAGATTGTGGGCGAAACCCGATATGCCTCAGATTTCCAAAAGCGATTATTACCAATGGTTCCCTTATGATTTGTTTGAAGATGAAAACAATACTTCCAAGTGGGAGAAGGAATTGGAAACGATGAATGTGGCATTCGACACGCAAAAGGATTCTTTGTTGCGTATAAAAAATCTTGCGTCGTGGCAATCGGGGCAGTATATGTTGGAGATTACTTCTACGGATAAGTATGGAGAGAATGTGCAATCCTATTCGTATTTCACTGTCTATGCAAATAACGATAAAACTATTCCTACGAATACCTTCGATTGGTTTACGGTGATAAAAGCCAAGGGCGAACCCGGTGAGGACGCTTCGTTTTTGATAGGTACGAAAGAGAAAAATGTGACGGTGTTGATGGAAGTGGAATCGAAAAATAAGATAGTGGAGAAGCAGTGGATAAAGCTGAATGATGAACTCAGAAAGATAATTGTTCCGATAAAAGAATCGTTTAGAGGGAATTTCGGGGTGCATTTCACCTTCGTGAGTCATGGCAGAGTGTATCGGCATGATGTGAATGTGGAGGTGCCTTACACCAACAAAGCACTTGACATCAGCTTCGAGACCTTCAGAAATAAGCTTTTGCCCGGACAACAGGAGGAATGGAAAGTGAAGATAAAGGGCAAAAATGGCGAAAAGGTGGCTGCTGAAATGTTGGCGACCATGTATGATGCTTCTTTAGATGCTTTCCGCGCCAATTCGTGGTTTATGAGTTTGTATAGCACCTATTATATGCAACGGAATTGGGAATCCTACAATGGATTTTCGATAGCAAGTTCTAACATCTATGCGAACTATTGGAATCCGTATCTATATTACAATGCACGGACGTATAATTATCTGAATTGGTTTGGTTATGATGTGTATAACTATCGTTATGGGTATTTTTCGGAAGGTTTGGATGGCAATTATAAGTATGATGATTTGGAACAAGACCAATCTGTTGCTGCTGCGGAAGTGACGACAATTTCGAGAAATGTCGTCAGAGGCGGGGCGTTTAAATCCGCATTGAGAGAAGAATCCGGCGGCAATGCCGGACCAATGACAGCTACGGGAAAGTCTGCCGGTGCCGGCGATTTTGCAGGAGAAGATGAAGATGTCAATAATCTCCCCAAAGATAAAATGAAAAATCTTGAAGATGGCAGACATGCAAGTAAAGGAGAGAGTTTTGATTTTGGAAACATAAAGACTCGCACAAATTTCAACGAAACGGCATTCTTTTATCCACAATTGTTGACGAACGAAAACGGCGAAATCGTGATTTCATTCACGGTTCCCGAAGCCTTAACCAAATGGAAATTCATGGGATTGGCGCAGACCAAAGACCTGAAGTTTGGTCAAATTCAAAAGGAAATCATCACCCAAAAAGATTTGATGGTGGTGCCCAATCCACCGCGTTTCTTCCGAGAAGGCGACAAAATTGTTTTCTCTTCCAAGATAACAAACCTCTCCACCGACTCAATCAATGGACAGGTGAGTTTGATGTTGTTCAATGCTGAAACCCAAAAACCCATTGATGCGCAGATGAAAAACGACGATCAGGTGAAATGTTTTGGCATACCCAAAGGTCAGAGCAAAGCGGTGGAATGGACGCTGAGTATTCCGGAAGGTATCACCGCCATCACCTATAAAGTGGTGGCAAAAGCAGGCGATTTCTCCGATGGCGAAGAAATGATAGTGCCTGTGTTGACCAACAAGATGCTCGTCACGGAGTCTATGCCGCTGCCCATACGGGGCAATCAGGTCAAGGACTTTAATTTTGAGAAATTGATTAATGCCTATAAATCCAATACGCTGCGAAATTACAAACTAACCCTCGAATTCACTTCCAATCCTTCGTGGTATGCGGTTCAGGCGCTGCCCTATTTGGCAGAATATCCTTATGAATGTACCGAACAGATTTTTAGTCGTTTTTATGCCAACAGTATTGCTACGCATATTGTGAACTCAAGTCCCAAAATCAAGGAAGTTTTTGAAAGTTGGAAGAACTTGACTCCCGATGCTTTGTTGTCGAATTTAGAAAAGAATCAGGATTTGAAATATGTGATGTTGCAGGAAACCCCATGGGTGATGGAAGCCAAAGATGAATCGCAATCCAAGCGGAATATTGCTGTTTTGTTCGAAGCAAAACGTATGGAAAATGAAATTGAACGGGCATTGAAAAAATTAGAGAAGCTGCAGCTTTCCAATGGCGGATGGACGTGGTTTCCCGGCATGCCCGACGACCGTTATATCTCACAATACATCATCACCGGCATGTGTCATTTGGATAAATTGGGAGTTCGCGATATCCGCGACCAACAGCGGGTGTGGAACATGGTGAAACGCGGCTCGCATTATTTGGATGACCGTCTTAATGATGATTATGAATGGCTCTTGCGCTACGATCCGTCTCACATGTTTGAGAATCATTTGGGAGGTATTCAGATTCAATATTTATATGCGCGCTCTTATTTCATCAAAGATATACCCATTGAAAACAAAAACGCTAAGGCTTTTGCGTATTATTTTGGACAGGCAAAAAAATATTGGCTTCCCAACAATCGCTACCTGCAAGGGATGATTGCTTTGGCAATGAACCGCCTGAATGATAAGGTAACCGCTATGGATATTGTGAAATCATTGAAAGAAAACGCCATCTTCAGCGAAGAGATGGGCATGTATTGGAAAAACTCAGATTATGGATATTATTGGTATCAGGCGCCCATCGAAACCCAAGCCTTGTTGATTGAATGTTTTGATGAAGTGGCTAACGACCAAACATCCGTCGAAGATATGAAGGTATGGCTGCTCAAACAGAAGCAAACCCAAAATTGGAAAACCACCAAAGCCACTGCCGAAGCTTGCTATGCCTTGCTGTTGAGAGGAACGGATTGGTTGGCTAAAGACCCTCAGGTGAGTATTATGTTAGGCGATATGATGATTGACCCCAAGCAACTCCCCGACACTAAGGTTCAAGCCGGAACAGGCTATTTCCGCACCACATGGTTAGCCGAAGCCATCAAACCCGAGATGGGAAAAGTGAAGATAACCAAAACCGACGACGGCGTGGCATGGGGAGCATTGTATTGGCAGTATTTCGAACAACTCGACAAGATAACATCTGCCGAAACCCCACTGAAAATCGTGAAGCAATTGTTCGTCGAGCGCAATTCCGACCATGGTCCCGTGATAGAACCCATCTCAACTGAAACCAAATTGAAGTTAGGCGACAAAGTGAAGGTTCGCATCGAACTGCGCGTGGACAGAGACATGGAATATGTCCACATGAAAGACATGCGCGCATCGGGTTTCGAACCTATCAACGTGATTTCTACCTATAAATATCAAGGTGGCATCGGCTATTACGAAAGCACAGGCGACGCAGCCACCAACTTCTTCATCTCGAAGCTAACTAAAGGAACCTATGTCTTCGAATATCCTTTGCGCGTAGCTCAAAAAGGCGACTTCTCCAACGGTGTAACCACCATACAATGCATGTATGCACCTGAATTTACTGCGCAGTCGGAAGGGATAAGGGTGAAGGTTACGGGGTAGGAGCAAACAAGAACCAAAATCCAAGGAAAAATAAGTTGATAAAAAGCTGATTTGAAATGGTTAAATGTTTATCTTTGTAGTTAAATGGAAAATTATGCAGATCAACTATAAATTTACATCTGATGATGAGCCAACTGACGAACAATTGCGATTGTTGATGCATGAGATTGTCATTGAAGAAAAACGGAAAGCCGATGAGGCAAATGAGCGTTTCAATGCAGAGCTTCAAGAACTGGTTGAAAAGGCGAAAAGAAGGAAATTGAAGTTAGAAAGTGATAGCAAATGACTATTTATTAATAAGGGTAATTATTGCCATCCTCTCTTACCCCTTCACAAACCTCCCCATCCAAACCTTTTCCCCATCATTCAATTTCAAAAGATATATTCCGGAAGGAAATTGAGAGATATTAATTGAAATAGTACGTGTATTTTTATTGATTTCAAATGTATTAGTAAGCATCACTTCGCCAAAGAGGTTCATAATATAAATTTCTCCAATCTTCATCGAAACAGGCAACTCAAAAGAGATAATATCCTGAGCGGGATTGGGAAAGAGGATGATTTTCTGCGTGCGTGCCGCGATTTCATTCACACCTGTGATGACAGTTGATGCTGAAAACTCAGAAGTATTGCCATTAGCGTCCGTTGCCGTTGCGGTAATCCGGTCGCCACCCCAAACCCCTGCCACCAAAACCACATTGAAATTACCTGATGCATCGGGAGTGACAGACGTCAGAAACTTCTCGCCTTGTCCATAGCCTGATACGTCATTATCTGATTTAAAAAACTCTATGGTAACGCTCGAAGGGTTCGGTGTATCTATGGTTCCATATACATCATAGTTACCCGAAAGGCTATTATATGCCGCTTGTGTGATAACAGGGAAGTTCATTCCGAAATTCGGACCCGTATCCAAGTCTCCCGCATCGTTAGCAGTAACACCAATAGGGTAGAGGTCAATGCCAAGCGCGCCATTGCGATAAATTGCGTTCTGCGAAATGCGGTTATAGTAATCTCCATCGTTCATCACACTCACGCCGGCGCCTAAATTATAAGCAATCAGGTTGCCTTTCTGCGCGCCACCTATCATGTTATGCTGAGGACCTTCACCAATACGAATACCGTCGAGTCCATTCGGAAGGGGATAGATTCCACTCAGGTCAGTGCCGATTTTATTGCGTGTAATGCTATTATAATCAGTCCCTGTGGCGTGTATTACTATTCCTTGTTGCATGTTCCCGGATATAACATTGCTGTCCACAACATGATATTTGGGAATTCCATCAATCACAATACCGTTCACATTCGGCAAAGCCTGATTTCCGCCTGCTTTGGTGCCTATCAGATTGCCAACCACCGTATCACTATTGGTCGAGTTATTATAAATGAAAACACCATAAGCACTATTGCCCGAAATGAGATTCCCTGCTCCTGATTTCCTGCCTCCCAACATATTGAAACAAGCGCCATCGTCAAACAAAACCCCATACGTATTCGGAATGGCAAGGGTTCCGCTGCTGTTAGTGCCAATAGTATTGCCAATAATCAAGTTGTTATTGCAGCCTGCGCCAAAAACAGGAATCCCATAAGCCACATTGCCCGAAACCAAGTTGCCACCTCCGGCAGCGTAACTTCCAATGGTGTTATATTTCGAAGCTCCTTCAATAGAAATACCATCATAATTGCGCAGCGCATAAGTTCCCGTCCTGTCAACCCCCACATAATTGCCTGCAATCACATTAGAGTCAGCATTCGCCACCCGAATACCAATGTGGTTGTTGCCCGAAACAACATTGCGCAAGGCAGCCGTATTTCCTCCAATGATAGTATGTTTAGGACCGCCTAACACCTCGATGCCGATGTAATTTCCAAGCGTGTCTGTAGCGTTATAATTGGTTCCTATGTAATTACTTATAATCAAATTATTGCGAGCCAAAGTCCCCGTAACTTGCACGCCATAAATAAAGTCGCTGATAATAAAACCCTTGATAACGCAGCCCGATACATTAAAAATATGAAAACCAAAGTCAATGACTCCCGTGCCATTCAGCATAATTTCAGGTCCATTCAAGTTAGTATTACCTTGATTGGTCGTTTGAGTGCTGCCATCAATGGTGATATTGCTCCGTGTGATATAAGGCATGGTGGACAAAGGCGTTATAGTCCAAACTCCTGTGCTGACATTGTAGCCGCCATCCGAAGTCGGTATATTAAATGTGATGGTATGCGAAGCAGCAGGGGTGGCATTGGCTGTGGTGATAGCATTCCGCAAAGAACCATTGCCTGTGTCACCCGTGGTAGTAACAATAAAGGTAGTGGCGGAGACTATTTTTACAATAATACTGAATAGAATAGAAACATATATCCTTCTCATAATAAACTATCTTGTGATGATTAACTTCATGCTTTCTTTATATATATTATCTGAAGAAATTGTAATAAAATAAATCCCAACAGGATAACTTTCAATACTAATTTTCCTTGAATTATTTCCTGCGGATAAGGTTTCATCTAAAAGTATTGAAACAAATCTACCATCCATGGTATAAAGATTTGCAGTAATTTGCTGTGGCGAAGCCAATGAAAACTCCATGAAGAAATCGTTGTTGGCAGGGTTAGGATATAGGTTGAAACTGCTTTCATGCAGACAATTATCCTTTATACCTGAAATAATGCTTGAGTTAGGAGAGAACTCGGAAGTATTGCCAAACACGTCCGTGGCTGTAGCAACCAACTTTTCACCTGCCACAGCTCCCGTAAAGGCAGTAAACCAATGCCCTGTAGCATCAACTATAGCGTTCCCTAAGTATTGCAACGCCTGACCATAGCCCAAAGTGTCTCCAACACTCTTGAAAATCTCAACAACTATCCCTTGCGGACTGATATAGTTATAATCAATCGTGCCATTCAGCCAAAGCTTTCCATCAGCAGGGTTATAAATCGTGGAAGTGAACACAGGGCTGTTCATCATAAGGTTAGGACCGCCATCCGCATCGCCAACATCATTGGTGTTGAATCCAAAAGGGAAAATATCTATGCCAATCATGCGATTGTGATGTATGGCATTCTGCGAAAGCGTATTATTCACAGTCGTATTATCTAAAATCACAACGCCGACGGTATCGTTATAAGCTATAGTGTTCGATTTTACGAGATTGTTGGAAGCTCCTTTGAGGATAGCAATACCCGCGCCGCCATTTCCAAAGTCAGTTGTGCCGTCAGTGGTCCCAATCCAATTATTCATGATTTGATTGCTGTCGGCATGTTCAAAAAGTATGATTCCCATGTACTTGTTCTTGCAGATAATGTTGTTCGAAATCACATTTTGACGAGGATTTGTAGCAATGCCAATGCCATTATAATTGCCGGGCATGGAAGCATTCACAGAACCTATCTGATTCCCGGTGATAATGTTGTGGTCGGTGCCAAAATCAGCTATTTCAATGCCATCATAATAGTTTCCGGTGATGATATTGCCCTCGCCGGCTGCAGTGCCTCCTATAGTATTATAGCGCGTTCCGGCAGCAATAATCACACCGATATAATTGGGAATAGTATCCGTAGCCGTAGCATTGGTGCCGACTTTATTGCCTTTGAATTCATTGTAATAGGTCCCTGTGGTAACAAAGAAAATCCCATAACTTTTGTTGCCCGAAAGCACATTGTTATTAATCACATTATGATTCGAGCCGCCATCAACACAAATGCCTGTCGCGTTTGATAGTTTCATATTGCCACTAACATCCGTCCCGATATAGTTGCCCGAAGTGTTATTGTAAGAGCTATTTCCATAATACACCAATCCATAAACCCGATTGCCGGATATGATATTCCGCTCGCCTGCACCTGAACCGCCAATGATATTATATTTGGAAACGGTATTCAGTTC
>CAIWVT010000651.1 GCA_903916135.1 uncultured bacterium | reverse complement strand
TGTACAGAGATGGAAAAGAGAATTGCCTCCAAAGGTTAAATTGTCAACTCCCGTTACGAAGTGACCAGCTTCGAGCAGTCGCTCACAAAGCACAGAACCAATATAGCCGGCTGCGCCAGTTATAAGTACGTGGAGGCCGTTCTGGTGGGTACCTTGAGTTGCTACATTCATAGTATTCTTAACCATTTATTCCTATTATTTGTTTAAATGATTGAATTTCTTGTGGTCGTTCATCTCGTCTTCCAGGGCCGATCAATTTTTCTCATGAATTGCGAATTGGGGCTGCAAATCAACTACCCCCGATACCCTCAAATCACGGATTAACCAATTGTTTACGAATATTCTGGTTTCTCAGGTTTTGGTATAAAAGGTTAATTCCCTCTTCTATCATTGTTGTTGGCGCCCAATTAAAATCTTTTTTTGCTAGTGAGATGTCTAAAATATTGGTTGGCACATCAAATGTACGCCCTTTTCTATATTCCACATTAAAACTTTTCTGAGTTATTTTTTTCATCGTACTAATTAGTTGATTTAAACTAAGTCCGACCCCACTACCAACATTATAAATTGAATTTGAAGTTTCAATTTCTATAGAATTGACCAGTAATTCAACAACATCCTTGATGTATATATAATCTCTTATTACTTCACCATCTCCCCAAATTTCAATTTTTTCATCCAAAATAACCTTATTTAAAAAAACAGATATAACACCTTGATTTCCATAAGGATTTTGTCTTTCCCCATAAGGATTAGACAGCCTAAATATTTTATATTTAAATCCGAATAACCTCTCATACAGATTAAAATAGTGTTCAATTGTGTTTTTTATAATGCCATAAGGACATATCGGGAAAGTTGAATGTGATTCTGGAATTGGAATTTGATTTGGGACACCATAAACGGTGCCACCAGACGATAAAAAAAATGTTTTTTTTAATTTCTTAATTTTTAAAGCTTCATGAAGTAGACTTAAAGTAGGTATTAGATTAGTTTCTATATCAAAAATGGGATTTTCCATTGATATAGATGGGGTCGTCGAAGAAATTGAATGAAAAATGTAATCAATGTCAAAAAGAGCAGTTCTGATATTTATAACATTATTAAAATCGCCTTCAAATATCTCAATTTGATTAATCATATGAGAAATGTTTTTTTTATCGAATCCGGTTTTCTCAAATATCCGCACCTTATATCCTTTGTCTAATAAAGCCTCACATAAATAGGATCCAATGAATCCACCTCCTCCAAGTACCAGGCAAATATTTGTGTTTTTTTTATTCATAAGATATTACTTTGTTTTATGGAATAAAGTGCTTGATATTGATTACTCATTATTTTTGAATTTAGAGCTGATTCAACTATCAACCTACTTTGCAATGACAGGAATGAATAATCTTCGGAAATAATATTATCTATCAGTTCAGTAAGTTTTTTATTGTCACCAATTTCAAATAAATAATTCCATTTTTTAAAATTATTCGTAATTTCAATATGGGGCTGTATTTTAGTTAATATTGGAATAAGTCCACAACTTAATGCTTCCACAACAGAGGTTGGTAATCCTTCAGAACGGGAAGATGCTATATAGTAATCAGCGGCATGTAAATATGATAAAGTTTCAGCAGTATTTCCCATAAATAAAACAGAATTTTTGTTGATACAAATCTCTTCACAAATTTTCTTTAATGGACCATCTCCAATGACAATTAGAACTGCAGCACCAGTTTTACAAACTTTTGATTCAAGAAATGCCTCTATCGTTGTCAATGGATCCTTTCTTTTTATTAAAACTCCAACAAAAATGAACACCTTTTTATGGGTATCTATTCCCAACAATTTTCGATTTTGTATTTTCTCCTCATTGGAAGGTATTGAAAACTTTTTATATGAAACGCTATTTCTAATAATTATAAAATCACTATTCACCCATTTTCTTAATACTTCTTGTACGTAATCAGAACAGGCAACCTTTATTTTACCAGTTAATGACATTAAATGCAAATGAGCCATTATTCGGCCTTTTAGATGTCCGCTCGTCATGGAATAATCATCAAATAAATTACTAAATATGCTTGAAATTAGGACATAGTCTGAAAACTTCTTTCCTTGAACTATTAAGTCAGCTCTAAGACCAACTAAATGAATAATTTGAATATTCATTTTTTTACAAAACCGAGATATTTTTGCCCTTCCTAATAAAAACCCTTTTAATCGTGTGAGTCCCAGAGAATGAATTTCAACGTTTAAATCCCGAAATTCATTCAAAGCAGAAATTTTATTCTTGCTTTCGGGAGAGAGACAAAGTAATATAGGCGCAAATTTAGTTCTGTCAATCTCTTCAATAATATTATAAACAATATTTATAGGCCCAGATCTTTGTAATGTTGAAACTATATATAAAACATTTTTCATGTCAAATAAATATTTTCTTCGTAAATTATTAATGAATATGTTCTAACTGATCTTCAATAGTTGATTTTTGTAAAATGCTTATAAGCAAACAATTAACTACAATACAAAAACGCCTTCTCGGCATCGCATATGCCAATTTTGTAATATGAAGGATGTTGCATAGAAGTAATCAGACTAAGAACATGATAAAATTTGGATACAATTCACAAGGTCGTTGATTGACAAGAGATTTACCTGCTTACATTCGTCTATACAGCTCCTAGAAGAATACGAATTTTAAGCCTCATGCCTGAGCTTAATGTACTCATTTTAAGGTTGCTACCTTTAGGGGGGAATAAAAATCGAATACGTGCCAATAGACTCTGTTTATAATTGGCTACAATTCTTATTAATCTTTTGTCTTCATCTGAGAGAATCCCTTCATACAAACGTAGAAGTTCTTGAGCTGCCAATTCTCGATAATGTTGACTTGACAATGTTGAAAACAATTTAAATCTATGCTTCCATCGAGCAATAATAGTATTTTTTTTCCCACCAATCACATTATCTCTATGTTGACGGTATAAAATATGAGGGGCATCATCATAATACACTTCTCCAAAAAAAATACACATTTGATAAATAAAAAAATCGTGAAATGTTATGTTTTGTGGTAGATAATTATTAAAGGTTTCAATGGTTTTCCTGTTAAAAACCATCGTACAACCAGTAGAAATACTTTCAACCAAAGAGTTTCCCTTAGAAAATCTCACAGTTCCTCGTTGATACGCCTTGCCGAGTGAGTTCAAATTTTCATCAATAAGTAAAAGATTTGAACAGTACATACCTGGTATGCTGGAAGACATTTTTTTTAGTTGCACCGTAGCTAAGTATAATTTATCTTTCAACCAAATATCATCTTGGTCACAAAAGGCAAAATAATTGACAGTATCGAGATATTTGTTGCCAAGTATAAGGAGTTCTCGAAAACTATAAGCAAATCCGATATTGTTTCCAAATATTAATTCAACATTCGATTCCATTGAAGAAAAATGATTTAGTATTTCTATGGTAGCATCTTTTGATCCATCATCACGAATGAGATAATATACATCAACACCTATTTGTAATCTTAGACTTGTTAATTGTTGTTGTAAATATTTCTCACCATTGTAGGTTGACAATAGAATCAAAATCTTGGGATTAGAATCAGCCATGAATTTACAAATTGGTTTAATATTGAATCTTAAAGGAGTGTATTATGTTAAGCCAACTGGTATGTTTTGGAGTAAAATATGGAAATGTTACCTTCTTTAAAATTATATTGACAATTTCAGGTGTGAATGTTTCCTGACGGGATTTCACATAGTGGTTGTTACCTCTTTCTGTAATCAGCAGTGATTTTTATGATGCACCATGATTTTTCAACCAAGGTCTACATTCGTTTTTTTTTAGCAGCAACCGAATTAAATCACGATTTATTGACGCCAGACCATTATCGCTTTATATTGTACGATATCATAAATTCCACAAAACACTGTTTATTTTATTTTTATAGCATGGAGCATTCTCGCAATCATCTTTGGCATTAATACCAATATTAGAATGAATAGTTTCGATCGATTCTTAATGTATTTATTCGCTAACAGTTTCTTAATGTTTTTTAACAAAATAATTCTCAGTATTTTATACCTATCACTGTGTTTATTTATTAGATCGTTTGTTATAATATATCGAAAGACCCCGTATAATTGCATAAAATAATATCTTTCAGCCTCTGGTATCAAATGTGGTTTTTCTATTTTTATAAAATCCAACATGTCTTTAGCATTTTCGCATAAATCAAATCTATAAGAACTTGAAAATGATGTTGTATTACTATCATTTCTACATATATAATTATAGGCAACCTCATTAATATAAATACCTTTCCTTTTATTTGAAAAAACCTCAAATAGCAATTTAAAATCTTCATTTAATTTTCCTGCTTGAAACCTAATAGTGTCGAAAATAGATGATTTAAAAAGTTTTGTACAACAGGAGGCATCTATCTTATTTAATATTAAATATCTTAATAGTCTATCTCCATCTATTATTTTTTCTTGATCAGTAAACTTATCATTGAGATAATAGCCTAGATTACTTTTAGCAATATGAAGAAGTCTACATAAAGCTAGATCAGCCTTAAAATCTATTATACCTTTGTATAATAATTCATACATATTTTTTTCTATCCAATCATCGCCATCTACAAAACCAAAATAATCACCCTTTGCTATATCAAGACCGGCATTTCGAGCTGACGAGGATCCTCCATTTTCTTTATGTATTACTATAATACGACTATCTTTTTTAGCATATTCATCACATATCTTTCCTGAGTTATCCTGACTTCCATCATCTATAAGCAGCAATTCAAAATCAATAAAAGTCTGCTTCAAAATACTATCTATGCACTTAGGTAGATATTGTTCCATATTATAAATTGGAAGAATAACACTTATTTTTGGCGTAGTCACTTCCATTTTAGTTATTTAATGCTTTATCAAGAAACATAAGTGCTAATTGGCGTTTCTTTTTTTTAATTTGATTTACTCGTGTGAAATCAATAGTTGTATTTATCTTTTCCGAAGTCAGTTCGTTGGAGGATATGATTAATCGTTCTTCCAAACCAAATATTTTCAGTAATGATGTGAAACGAGTCATTCCACGTCTGGTATTGCCGATAGAAATAAATGGTTTATTGAAAATGATCGAAAAAACAGTTCCATGAAACGAATCCGTTACCACAAAAGCGGCATCCATAAAACCACGAATCCATTCGGTTACTGGAGGGAAAATGCAGTATTCTATACACTTCTTCCCTACTTCTGAAAATGTCTTTTCAGGCATTACTGAAAACGGAGTCAAGTTTAATTCTTTAGCTATCTTCTCAATAATTTCTGTATTCTCATAAGATTTATCCAGAACATATGCCATCAACGTCCCTTTGCTCTTCGGGATATTATCTTTCTCAACCAACTTTACATAATCTTCCTTAGGTAATAACATAGTTGGATCCAGAACATGATTAGCATCAACTCCTAAATATTCTTTGCAAAGTCTCACTGCGGAATCTTCACGAACAGAAATTGCATCAAAGTTTTTAGCAAATGAGGCGCATTGCTCAGTTAATTTAGAAGAAAATTCCCAATTGTCGACGCCAAAAGAAGCGGAATAAGCAATTCGCTTCACATTTTCTTTCTTATCGATAAAGTCTAAAAAATAATTTGTTATACAAGGAGAATATTCTGGGCGCCAAACCTGATCACTCCCAACTATATATGCTTCAAAATCATTTTTTTTTAACAATGAAAAACTTTTCAAAGAATCTATTCTCTCTGTTATTCGAATATTTTCTGAGATGAAACGATTCGTATTTTGAGCAATAAGATTTTGTTCTTTAATTGTAGGCCAAACACGAATTAATGTATGTTTACAACAAAAAATACGAAATCCAAAACGTTTTGTTATTGAACAAATCTTTTTAAATAAAGATTCTTCCCTTAAACGTTTATCTATTGTTAACACTTCATGACCCATCTGTTTTAAAACCATCTGTAACGCAAAAGCCTGTAATAGACCTCCATAGTTTGTATATAAAGGTTGTGTAAGTATTCCTATTTTCATAAAAACTCAAAAAATATCTAAATTATATACTCAAGGTCTGCCTGTTACTTTTAATGCCAGAAAATATTTTCTTTAACAACCTTTGCTGGAATGCCAGCAACCACACTAAAAGGGGAAACGTTTTTTGTAACGACAGAACCAGCTGCAATAATTGCACCTTCTCCAATTGTTACTCCTTTAAGAATCATAGCTCTGTTTCCTATCCAAACATGATTACCAATGGTTATTGGTCTTGCAATTTCAAAACCCGATTTTTCAATAATGTGCGCATCGTAATCACGGATAATGACATCTCTTGCAATGGCACATCCTTTCCCAATAGTAACATGTGAAGCACAGGTGATTTGTACATTTTCATTGATAAATCCTTGGTTTAGAATTAATTTACCACCTTTGATAACACGAATATAGGAGTTACAATACATTTCAAAACTGCCGTTAATTGTCATCATTGCATTTGCTTCCAATAACAAACGTGTTTCCAAATGTGAAGATTTCACTTGCTTTACCCCCATCGTAAAACCGGATTTTAGAATAAGTTTGGCAGATTTATCTATTGAAACCCGACAATATTTCAAGGGGCGAAATTTAATCTTACCAGAATTTTCCACATTTTTACAGATAAAATTGTACTTGATAAATAACCACCATGTGGGAAGAGAAAGACCAATAGAAAAGCAATATTTGAGAAAATATTTTACTTGTCGTAATATAGTTTCCACTTTTTGCAGTTGAAAAGATGGTGTTGGAAAGAAGTTTTTCGCAACTTGCTTAAATGGCATCTTATCTAATGCTTCAAAAAAAGATTGACGGTCATTGTTCGTCGCTTTTAACGGACTATTCATGGCTAAATTTCCTTTCTCTGCATCTTCCATCTTAAACTCTTTTTTGAAAATGGTGTCCCCTAGACTCTCAAAAAATACTAATCCCTTATCTGAATTTACCATGATTAAAGAGGTTCCACTATCCTGATCCATTGAAGCATCAACATTTTCGATTCCCCAAAAATCACCCAATGTAATATCTGATTTTTGAGGAAATCCTTTAAATTGACAATTGTAACAGGATGGTCGTGCAAAATTGCCTGACTGAAGATATCCTATCATAAACAGATCGTGGTAACGATCTTTGATGTAGCTCTTACCATTAGCGAAATCAACTTTGGTAGAAAAACGATGCCAACCGAAGGTTTTATTTTTAAATTTAATTTTTACAGCTTTTGAATTGTATTCCTGTTCCAACATTTCAATGTATTTTTTGAATACTTTTGGCGAATTAACACCTTTACAAATAAAATCACAGGTAATCAAATTCTGGTAATCATGCTCCAAATAATTATATAAAGCTGTAATCTGGCATGGAGTAGCACAAATAAGCACTTTCTCACCCTTTTTTAATAGCTGCTCTATATCATAAAAGAGTGTATTAGTGTAACTTTGTAAGTACTTGGAGCTTCTGAGTTCAGATAACAAATTTCGATTATTGGTTACAACATGAGAAACTGTTTGATCTTCGTTATAAACCGCACCACCCACATATCCGTTCTGTTCAAACATTTTTTCAGCTAATGCAGAATATACTCCGCCAGAAGTGCTATCCAAACGAACCTGGAGATTGGTATTATAAGCTGCATAAACAAGCGGCTTTTTATAACGCACAACATCGTCTTTCCTTTTTGTTAGAATTGGGCAAACTTTTTCACAAAGTCCGCATTCATTGCAATTATCTTTATCAATTTCTGGATAGAAAAACCCCTCATCATCATTGGGCATTGTGATGCATTGCTTTGGACAAATTACCGTACAAGCATTACACCCGCAACATTCTTCTTTATTTATGATATCTATCATTGTATATTATTATATATAAACGTTGAATGATTTTATTGATAAATTCAATAATTCTAATAAAAATATTAGGAAGATATCGATATTCGTAATAATTAAATTTATCTTTATATGATTCCTTAATGTAATATACAAATTTGAGATTAAGACCCTTTAGTCTGTCAGGACTTGTTTCTCTCAGATAATCATAAATCAATTTATCTATTTGTGCATCCCATTTATAGTCAATACCGTTTATGTAATTATTTTTTTTATAGTATTCAATCGTTTGTAAAAGCCCTTTTTCCAATGGTGTTGTGACTGTAAACTCTGGTACGACATTTTTAATTTTTGAGTTGTTAAAAACTGCATCAAGAGATCTATCCCCCAAAAGCATTCCTTTTAAAAGAGGTATTTTTTCAGCAATATATTTTGAAGGTATTTCAACATAGGAGGTTTGTCTATTTACCAGTTTCCCTATTAATAATCCCAATTCTTTCCAAGTTAATCTTTCATCACTAACGATATGAAATGCTTCGTTATATGCTTTTGGGTTACCAAATAATCCGATAACTCCTTTAGCAAAATCGGATGTATGGGTTAAGGTACAAATTGCTTCACCTTTATCCCATAATAGAATTGGCTTATTGTTTAATAATCGTGCTATAAAAGTCCAATGCCAGCCATATGGAGGCATTATACCATATGGGATTCTTGTATCGCCATAAGTTATATACGGTCTAACGATAGAATATTTTAAACCAGTCTCTCCACATTTTGAAATTAAATATTTTTCACAGGCTACTTTATTTATACTATAATCCCATTCAAGATTGTCTAAATTATTATCTTCCGTAATTATTCCGTCCTCTTTTGCTCTTCTGTATACGCATGCAGAAGAAATGAAGATAAACTGTTTACACCTATTTTGAAAAATTGAAAGTGAGTTTCTTAAATCATCAACAGTGTAGGATGTAAAATCGACTACCACATCAAATGAGGAATCTTTTAAAGCACTATCAACCTCATTTTTATCCTTAATATCAGCTTTAAACAAAGTTACATCATCAGGTATTGATTTAATATTATTTCCTCTGTTAAGAATAAACACACAGTGCCCCTTTTCTAGAGAAAGTTGCATCACATTGCTGCTCAAAACGCCTGTACCTCCAATTAATAATACATTCATTTTTCGAAATAGTATTAAAAATGAGTATTATTATAGTTCAAAAGATATAAGAATAAAGCAAACGTTTGTACTTATTTTGTAGTCCATTCTTGTATCGAAAAATTATCTTGTAAATATATTTAAACATAATAAATTTACTCAAATATATATGAAAGCCATAACGAAAGTTCATTTTTTTATTTTGGTATTGTGTTTTTATAAATAATTGAAATTCTTTAATTGTGTCTAATCTTAACGCATTTTGAAATAACTCAAACAACCCTCGTTTTTGTATCATTTTTATTTCATTTTGTGAGAGACCAAACGATTCTGCTGTAAAAAGCCTTAATAAATAATATCTTTTCTGGTAATCAAATTGTTCCGTTTTAGATTCATAATGGCTCAAGGACTTTTTATGAATTCTATACATCGCTGTCTGAATTGGAATAAATGCGTATAACCCACCATAATAGTTCATTGAAGCGTGAATAATAGTGCCTTCCCCAACCAAATTGAAATTCAATATTTCAGGATGTTTATTAATCCCTTTCAATAATGGTTCTTTGCGGAAACAGGAAGTTTGTCCACTTGGATATCCTGTCCAATTATGACATAACATTGCGACAAGTGCTTCTTTCCCGGTTTTTTTCATCATTATACTGCACCAATTTTTATTATGATGATTTGTAATTATTTTGTCAGATTCATTTAACGACTTAAATTCCGTATGGACATATGTAATTTCTTTATGTGAAAGAAGAATCTGTACTTGCATTTCCAATTTGTTATCAACTATCCAATAATCATCTCCTCCTAAAAGAGCTATATAATCACCTTTTGCACTTTTAGCGGCATTTATAAATGTAGCATTCACCCCTAAATTCTGTTTATTTGATATGATACTAATTAGATTCGGATGTTTTAACTGCAATATTTTTATAATATTAAATGTGTTGTCTGTACTTGCGTCATCTGATACCAGAATTTCAAAATTGAAAGAACATTTTTGACTAACAACACTATTAATGGTTTCTTCAATATAATTTTCTTGATTATATGCAAATATAAGTACTGAAACTAAAGGTAATTTATCATTTAAATTCATAATATTTATTAATTTGTTAACCTTAATGAGTACTAAGAAAATAAAAGCTATTTACTTAAGAAGAATACCTTCACGTATTTAGTAAAATATTAATTTTCCGCTTCTCTGGATTAGCAATTTGCTCGAGTGCATAGATACAAGCTATAAAAAGGAAAAAGCGCGGAGGATCAAGAATAAAACCAAAACGTTGAAAAATCATGCTAAAAAACAAAAACCAGAAAGCTATTACATATTTAAAACGTTTAATGTGAAAATATGAATAACTCATAAAAGCAATACAAACAGAAACAGAAAATATTAGTCCATAACTAATTATTATAAGTTTATAAGATGCTGTACCAACTCCATAATCTAAAGCATAAGTCAATCCTCTACCTGTAAAAAGATCATCACTATGTATAAAATCTGAATACTTACTGTCTAAAAGGGCAGAGCTTCTATTATCTCCTTTTAAACGACCATCTTCAATAGTAAATCTATCCCATATAAGAAATGATACAATTTCTTGATCTTTAGTAAAAAAATATAACAAGCTTAGGAATATAATTAACTTTAAACGATTTGAAAAAGTCATTTTATAGAGCAGATATACAATACTACATAGATAAAAATAAAAGGAAAACGATAAAATACCCGCTATAAATATTACAATATTTTGTTTTGATTTTAAACTATATTTATCAATCAGAAGGAAAATAACAGCTATACTTCCAACAACCCCAGGTTCATCGAACATACCACAAAAGCGAATATTTAAATATCTAAAACCAAGGGGACCTTCAGAAACCAGAAAAGGATACTGAACATACTTTAGCCCTTTACCAAGATTCAATGGTGAAATTGAATTATACGGAAGTGTAAAATCAAATAAGACAATAAGAACATAAACAAATAAAGATAAAAATAAGGAAATGGAACATAGGTATTTAAAGTATTTTAAATAATACAAAGATTTATCGATTCTCATTAACAATATAAATATTATTGAGAATTTACTAATATAACCATTCAGATTTGATGAATTGGAATTGGCTTCATAAATAACATAAAAAACAAAAAAGAAAATTGGGAAAAGATCAGCTTGACTGGGAAGCCTAATATTTATTAGAGCCATAAAAATAAGCAAAATCAAAATCAACTTATTAAATGTGGGTGCATCCCAAACAAAATAGGGCTTACTTAGAATAAATAAACATAAACTAAATAGGAGGGCAGTAAAAACTTGTCTATTAAATTTAATTTTATTTTTAACAAAGTGCAACATGAGTATAATTATATTTTTATTTAACAATTTTATTTTTATAATAGTGTATAATATCCCTTATTCCTATTCTTTTGTCCAGCCCTTTATACGCATACACGAATGAAAAAGAAGCTATTATAGAAGCAATTAAATACCCGTAAAAATTATTATAAAAATACAATACAGTATGAATACAAATTGCGATTAAAAACAATACACAAAATAATTTAACAAACTCAATACTGAAATAGAATTTATATCTTAAATATGTCACAATGCAAATTATTACCAAAAAAGCAAAACTTGTCAATACAAAAGCAATAGCAATACCATTTAAGCCTGCAATTGTGTATCCAATAACACTTCCAGATAATGTGAGTAGATTTCCTACTATACCCTCAAGAATTAAAAATACTTTTCTATCACCTTTTGCAAATGATATATAGCCTACAGCCGTTGCTGCAGCTTTAAAAATCATTCCAATTGCAACCCATCGAATAAACGAACCAATAATATTAAATTCTGCTGTCAAAAGAATTTGAATTAATAGAGGTGCGGTTAATATCATTATTATAAGTAGAGGTAGAGCAGCAAGAATTGTTATTTCGGCTTGCTGGTTAACCATTTTCCTCACTTCTGTATTATCGTTACTTATTGCTGATAATCGGGGGAAAAAGTCCATTGACATTGCGGTAAAAACAAGCCCAATATACTGGTTAGTTATACTTGTACCTGCCTGATAAAAACCGACATCCGATACTGATCCATAATTACTTATGTAAGAATTAATTAGATATATAGTAAGACTTCCCATAAAACCAGCTACCATCAAGGTAATTCCTAATTTTGCCATTTCACTACCTCCTTTTATCGACTCAGATATAGATAAAGTAATTTTATTAATTTTTACTTTTTGTGCAAAATAATAACTAATTAAATAACTGGAGAATGCTCCAATAATCAAAGCCGGAACTATTCCTTTTATTGCTAGAAAATAATATAGTGGTAGGCCTGTTATAAGACCAATTACAGCACCTGCCAGAGTTGCTTTTGCCATGTCTTTAATTCGCCTTGTTCCGCGAAGCAAAGCTATATTTCCATCATTAAAGATGGTGAGGAAAACAAAGATTGACAAAAATATAAAATGCCAGGTGTAATCCTTATTCCCAAAAGTATATTTACTCAACAAGGAAGAAAACATTATCGTTAGAAAAGCACCAAATAAAGAGCTGACCAATAACCATCTGCGAAATATTAATAAAATTCTGCTTAGAGTATTTAAATCACCCGATACATGAGATTTTGATATTTCTCGAACTGCACTGTAGTTTAAACCGAGCCCAGAGAACATATTTATCATTGACAAAGAAGATACAAATAGGCTAGAAATACCCATTCCTGCAGCACCTAAAAGGATAGCTAGAAATTTACCTCTTATGATGTATGTAATTGTTAGAAATACTTGAGCTCCTCCAAAAATACTTGAAGATTTAATTATGGTTCTATAAGAAGCTTTATTATCCATTAATAAAAATGATAATCATTAATTATCAATTGAAACAATCGTGTCTTAAACGGTCAAATTTAGATTGAAATATAAGTATTTTAGACATATTTTTAAATACTATTTGTCATCTTTTTATAAAATTATACGTTTGGGACATAGCAAATTTTCCTGATTTACCATAGAACTCGTTCAAATCAATTTTATATCCTTTTTCCCATTGATCAAGGAGCTCTTCAATCGTATGAGTTCCTACTATCCCATTTACCCATTCTGTTTGTACTAGATTAGCGGGTATACAAACACAAGCAATTTGTGGCAAGCATATACCCTTTCGTTTAATAAATAAAGGCACAAATTTTTGTAAATTACCTTCCAAACTGTTAGGGGCTTTGAACATGGTAGAACGTAACATAACAACCCATTCATCCATACAATAGAAATATGCACCTACACCAACTGGATAAGTCCAATGACTATAAGATTCTGAGTAATCCCATCTAAAACTCTCAAAGCCATCTGCTCTTTTTTCAAACTCTGGTAAAACTAAATGACGGCCAGGGTGCTCATCTAAATCTTTTCCCCTACTTAATGCTACAACATGTTCCTCCATGTCAAGTTTAAGAATCTTATTATAATCTACAGTTATAAGAAATATCTGATCATCTACATATGAACCAATTATTTTTGCATTTGAATTTTCACTAATTTCAAGTAATTGATGCCTAAAATCAATCTCTTCAATAAAAATATAGTCTTGATTATTAAATATATTTTGTAATTCCAAATAACTTTTTTTATGTCTTTCGTTTGATGTCTTATATAATATATACATTAGGCCTTTATTTAAAACCAGTTTTTCATATGATTCTAAAAAAGCATGTAACTGCATAGCTCTATCCTTCGAAAAGACTATCGAATCAATTTTATCTATTTTCTTACTATTTTTCTTTTTAATAGAAACATTCCAATAATGTGCAGTTAACATTTTCATGTCCTCTTCTTTGACTATCTGGAATCCATTTTTGTGAAGAAAAGCCTTAAAACATTTAATTACAGTGGACTTTATTTTCATTTGTTATATGTATTTAAATTATTGATTATCATTTTACAATCTTCTATTTTTATAAGATGATTGATTGGCAGGCTCAAGACTTCATTGTGTGTTTTTTCTGTTATCGGAAAAGATAATTTATTCCACTCCTTATAGGCCAATTGTTTATGAGATGGTACCGGGTAATGGATTATGGTTTGTATGCCTTTATCATTAAGGTATTTCTGCAACTTGTCGCGTTGATTATGTCGTATAACAAAAAGATGCCATACATGAGATTGGTTAAATACCCTATTGTTACCTGAGAAAAAATCAACGTTAAAAAAATCTTTCTGGACTGGCAAAATTATATCTGAGTTGATGATATTTTTGCAGTAATATTTGGCTATTTCATAGCGGTGCTGGTTGTCTATATCGAGGCGCTTGAGTTTTACCTGAAGTATGGCAGCCTGTATTTCGTCCAGGCGGGAGTTAATTCCCTGATAGTCGTTGAAATATTTTTTTGATGATCCGTAATTGGCTAAAGAACGTATTACATTAGCCAGCTCATCATTGTTTGTGGTTACTGCTCCGCCATCGCCTAAGGCACCAAGATTCTTACCAGGGTAAAAACTATGGCCAGCTGCATGTCCAAGTGCCCCTGTTCTTTGACTACCATAAAAACACCCAGAAGACTGGGCATTATCTTCAATAAGTTGCAGGTTATATTTCGTCACCAGCCTCTGGATTTCTGAGTGCATAGAATTTTGCCCATAGAGGTGGACAATCATGATCCCTTTCGTATGCTCATTTATTTTTTCCTCTATTTTAAAGGGGTCAATATTGTAAGTATTGATATTGGGTTCTACCAGTACCGGCTTTAGACGGTTATCAGTAATAGCCAATATTGTGGCGATATAAGTATTGGCAGGGACAATGATCTCATCACCCTCTTTCATTATCCCCATTTCAATATATGCTTTTAGTATCAAGCGCAGTGCGTCTAATCCATTGGCGACGCCAATGCAGTGTTTTGTACCAATAAACTTGCTATATTCCAGTTCAAAAGCTTCTACTTCGTTACCCAGTAAATACCAGCCCGAATCGAGTACTCGTTTTATGGCCAGCGACAAATCTGGTTCAAAACTGTCGTTAATCGCTTTTAAGTCGAGAAACTTGATCATGACGATGGTGTTTGTTATTTATGCCACAGAATTTAATCTCTTTTGGGTTAAATTCCCAGCTTGCTGAGTATTTTGGTACTCACTTCTGTTGATGATAAAATTCAGAATTCAGAATTCAGAATTCTGATACCCCGTTGGGTTGCGGCCGGGTGGTTCATTATAGTATAGCTAAATTATTATTCCACGAAAACATTAGAAGTTTTATAGAATAGATAAACATGTACTATATATGCATTTCATCTACCTCCATCACTTGGATATCTGATGGATTTCGAAATTCGTCCAGCTTTTCTCCAAATAATTTTATCCAATTAAATCAGCCACATGGCTCACATGTAGCACTCTTCCAATTGAATGAAAGCCAAGGCCTTCAAGATACAATATCAAGGCATCCTTTTTCAGATTGTTCGGTTTGCCAATTTTTGCCAATTTTTTCGACGGCGAAGAAGTGTTTACAATCCTTACACAAATATCGTTGGTTTGATTTAACGACACCATCCTTGCGAAAGTTATTGCTTTTACATTTTTATGTCGAAAAGCTCCTTCCCAAATCAAATATGTGCTAAATATTCTTGATTATTTCTAAAGCAAAGATTCTGTTTTTTAGGGTCTATTTATTTGATCGTTTAACTTAAATAAAACATACAACTCCGAGCCAAATTCTGGCAAATATTTAATCATCTTATCCAAGCCATCAAAAATAGTACTATCAAAAATATTTTTCTTTATGAGTTCCCCCATCTGGTTGTGAGTAAATGGCTTTACGAAATATGAGCCCTTATCAATACATTGGAACCCGTTTTTTTCAAGTAATTCATTAAATGACTGTAAATCAAAATTATTTTGTCTATTAAATAATTTGTCATGCCCGGATTTTTGATAAATACTGTCAGTGATGCTCATTTCGAATGCCAAAAGACGGTGAAAGGATTTTGAATTTGGCACATAGGAGTAAACCAAAGAATGATTAGAAGATATTTTATTAATTGCAGCAAGCACTTCATCTGGGTTATGAATTTCATGTAAAAATCCACCAATAATAATAAAATCAAACGATTCAGATTCCCAAAGATCGACTGTGTTTTCAACGAAATCATTTACAATTTGTATCTTTGAATTTGATTTAGCTAGTTTTTGAGCGTTCTTATAAAAAGCTTGACCAGGTTCAATAACTGTTACCTTAGTAAAGTCATTAAAGTATGTATAAATTGGGTCATTACCACAGCCAATGTCCAGAATGTTTTGATGGGGAGAAACATTCAAAAACGCACATAAATTTTTTATTCTATATTTTCTAAGAATATTTTCAAATGGCAAAGAAGAATAATCCTTTTCATATTTTGATAGCTTATTCATAATTTTAGAATTTGCTTTTTAACTGCAAATAGCTTTTTAAGACGTTAACAAAATATTCAATATCGTTTTCATTTAAATTTTGATGACAGGGAATAAAAAAAGAATTTTCACCATAAAATACACTACATTGAATTCCATGAGCATAAAGATTTATTTTCAGCTCTGCCAAATCAATTGATTTATCATTTACACGAAAAATATAAACACCCGGGACAATTCCATCGGTTAATTCAAATCTTTCTAAAAGACCAATATTTGCCAATTTTGATTTCAATAATTTGTATATTAATAACCTAGCATGAATGATTTTATCTTTGATGACAATATAATGAGATAAAATATTTTTGATATATTGTAATGCTTCTGGTGCAAGTTGTTCTGGTTCGTTCAGCTTTACAGAATTATTTATTACTAAAAGTCCTCCAATCTGGATTGGAAACATTTTAGGGAAGCTATAAATCACAAAATCTCCAATTTGACCAATAGTATTTTTATTATCTACAGAAAAAAAAGTGTGTGCACAATCTTCAATAATAGGAAGACCATATTTTTTTAATTCTTCCAGGTCTTTATACGGATAACCAAATTCATGGTTTACCAGAATCACTTTTGTTTTTTCTTCAATTTTTCTGCTCCATCCACAGAATTGCTCAATTTCTTTTGTTACGCAACTGCTTATGTACAAATTTCCGCTTGAAGTTAAAATAGATACAATATCCTCAGCATTTAAATTGAAATGTGCCAAGGCAACATTTATTGCTTTCCTCCCATTGTAACAATAGTAATATTTCCTGGTTTTAAATCTCTTGTTAAAATAAACATCTATTATATTTGAATGTGGTAACTCGTTATTATAGGAAATATCAATAGTCTTAAATGGGCTAATACGGTAAGACGGTTGTAAGTATTTATCGGGATTGATTATGTACATTGTAGATTAATTTGAAAATCTAATTTTAACGAAATATCACAACCAATACTCTCCTTAAAATCACATAGTCCATAATTTGGCACCGAGTTTTCAGTGGAGGGCCCAATATCAATTAAAATATAATTTTGTTGTTTGTAAAATTCAAATATTTTATATGCTAAAAAATTCATAGTTTTTAAAGCTGAAAATTGGGGATTATCTCCCCAGTAAATAATTTGCACTATGCCTTGTGAAACGTGAAAAGCAATTGAAGATGCAATAATATGCTGGTCAACATTTAATAACAAAAAGAAATCAGCTGGTATCAGTTTAATAGTATTTTCAATATTAACCCAACTCATCCGTAGAGGAAACCCACGAGATTTTCGGTTTAGAGATATGATATTGTAAGCAAGTTTTTTTTCTTCATAAGAAGTACATTGTTTAAAAATTAAGTTGTTCGAAAAAGCAATTTTTAAATTCTTTCGGGAATTTCTCCAAATGTTATGTAAATAATTTTCATTATAATTATCTAAATTATATGTATAGTTCAATTCGATATTGGTAATTTTCATTCCATATCTAAAAAAAACATTTGATTGTTTTGCAATAAAATTTTCATTATAAATAGATGGGGGTAATGTAATGTTGATTGAAGTTAAGTGCTTATTGATGGCCCATTCTTTTAGTAAACAGAATGATTTTTCAATATATTCAATCTTTATGTCATCAT
>CAIWVT010000650.1 GCA_903916135.1 uncultured bacterium | reverse complement strand
TGGGTCGGCTTTGTTGGTAAAGTTTTCCAAATCTGCTGACCAAGTGTAAAGATGTGCAACAGCTTCGTCACCTTCGGCATCCAAAACAACTTCACCCGAATTATCACCTCTGTGAACTGAAAAAGTATGCTTTGAACCACCGGCATATCCTATAACTTCCATGTTAGCACTTTGAATCATGGCTATTTTCACTTCGTCAGAAGCTACAGTGTTCAAAACAACCAATTCAACCATATTAGCCAAAGAAGTTACATCTGTTTCCCAAACAACTCGGGCATCAGCAATACCGCTGGTTCTGGTGGGTGATTTTGGTTTTTCTAATGCCGTTTTTAGCTTGCCGGAGCTCACTCCAACTTTTGCTCCCTGCTCTTGTATGTCCTCGCCGGGAAAATAAGCGTTATTATCAATCCCAGCAGCATAGCGATAGCCTATAATAACTGCATTCGGGTTGTCAATATTGCCATATCCTAATCTTACTTTAAATTTCATATCGTTACAATTAATAGTTACTTTTCAATTTGAATACAAATGTAATACTAAATTTTAATCTACAGAGCGTTTGTACAAAAAAAAGATATTAACAATGGTGATAAATAAATTGTATAGTATAGATAAAGAATGTTTTATAAGTTAATTATTTTTTGTAAATGACTGATAAAAATAATTTAAAAAAGAATTATTCTATAAAAAAATAAGTAATATACAAAATTTTTACGCCGAAAAATAGTCGTATTTTGGTATATATTATTTGGTTTTTGAATCTCTTTATATTGTTAAAAAAAATGCTCCGAAATCATCTTCTAATTTCCAAATTAATAAAGGCGAAGAATGAATTCATTTCGGAGAGGAATGAATCCATTTCGGAGAGGAATGAATCCATTTCGGAGTGAAATGAAATCATTTCGGAGGGAAATGAAATCATTTCGGAGTGAAATGAAATCATTTTGGAGAGGAATGAAATCATTTTGGAGAGGAATGAAATCATTTTGGAGAGGAATGAAATCATTTCGGAGAGGAATGGAATCATTTCGGGGAGGAATGGAATTGAAGGGTTTTTACACAATTTGTATTATCTGAATATATTATTAATCAGATTGTTATACCAATTGTTTTATTGTTGAATTGTTCTATTGTTGAGGGTTTCTTAGTGAAACTTAGTGCTCTTAGTCCTGTCCCGTACCGCAGGTCGGGAGTCTCCGTGGTATTAAAAATTACACAGAGATGCACAGAGCAAAAGAGATACTCAGAGCCTCTTACCTAATAGTCTAAAAGTCTAAAGCCTAATCGCCTAAAAAAGCAGATTCGTTTCCTCTATATATTGCAGTATCTCTGCTTTGCCGTCGGCTACTTTGGCAGAGGTTTTGAACATCTGTGGCAGTTCGTCCCAGGTTTCGCTCAGGTTGGTTTTCAGGTTGAGGAGGGCGGCGCTGAGTTGTCCTTTGGATATTTTGTCGCATTTGGTCATCACTATCACAAACGGAATCTCTTTCTCGCCCAACTTATTGATGAACCACACATCGTTTTTTTGGATGGGGATGCGCGAATCCATCAACAGGAAAGTGCTCATGAGGTTTTCGCGTTTTTCGAGATAACTTAAAATCATCGCCTCCCAGCCTTTCTTCACGGTTTTGGCAACCTTCGCAAAGCCATAGCCGGGCAAATCAACCAAATACCATTGTTCGTTTATCAAAAAATGATTAATCAATTGGGTTTTTCCGGGCGTGGACGAAATCTTAGCCAAGCCGCCAATGCCCGTCAACATGTTGATGAGCGACGATTTGCCTACATTGGAGCGACCAATAAAAGCATATTCGGGAAGTTTCGGTTCAGGACATTTTTTCGGGTCAACACAACTTGAGATATACGCGGCGGTTTTAATTATCATTCGATAATTCTTTACGGTAGGAGTTCAAATGACGTTCTTTTTTCGAGTCGTAGATATCTTTGATGGTGACCAAAATGCCCGTTTCCTGCACGCTGCCGAAGCCGGGATTGATGGCGGTTCCGAAGTTGCGCATCGTGGAAGTGAGGTTCATATAGGCATTCACCAAGGGCGGTATGTTTTCGTTGAAATTGTTGCGCAAGGTTTGTATCAGCAGTTTGTAGTCGGCGCCATAGTTGCCGCCATTGAAAATTCGTTCCAATTCATCGTAGTCGGTTTCAATTTCGAGGGGGATGATGGGTTTCACCAAATCGTCCTTATCGGGGAAATATTTATGCAAGAAATAGAGAATGATGTCGCGCGCGGGCTGACTGAAATGGGGATACATGGTCACTTTTCCGAAGAAATAATGGATGTCGGGATTGTCATAAATCAAAGCGCCCAATCCGTCCCACAGATTATCCAAAGAAAAAAGTCCCTTGCGGCTGTTCACCATGGGTTGATAGTCGGGCTGCACAAAGGAGCGCCCTAACTCTATGGTGTAAGGAATAAACTCCGTGAGGAAGCGTTCCGAAAAGCGAAACAACTCCGTGGTGGCGATAAACGGAATGCCATTTTCGTCGAAGTGAGCATTTTTACCATGGATATAACGATAGCCGCCAATGATTTCTTTCACACTTGGGTCCCAAACGATGAGTTGCTGATAGGGTTTTTCGATATCGTCAAATTCGTCAATATCCACCGCTTTGCCTGTTCCGCCGCCTGCCCTGCGGAAGGTTAGTTCGCGCAATCTGCCAATCTCTTGCATCACATTGGGGGCATTGTGAGCATTGAGCACATATATTTTGTTATCTCCAAAATTGGTTTTCCGAACGAAAAGCTCGTCGCTGAGTTCGCGTTCTAAAATTGCTCTATCTATTGGAGGTATTATATTTTCCATGTTAAAATTCAAATGCTAATTCGTGATTATCCTTTAATTGATACACATATTCTTTAATTTTCAACGCCCATTCCACATCCGTGAAACGTTTATCGAAGGTGGTGTAGGGGATAGGTTTTCCAAAAATGATATCAATCGTTTTGTCTTTTTGTTTGTAGAACTCATTAACGAGATAAAGCATCTCTATATTTTGTTTGATACCAAGTTTTTTTCTCCAGCGTGCAAAGTTATAAAAGAAATTGGAATTCTGACCACCGATATATGTTGGTATAATATCGCGTTTATATTTCTTTGAATAGGATATAAACGTCTTTTTCCATTCCAAATCCTTGATGATGCCCCCTTTTTGCTTGCGCGAAACCAATCCGGCAGGGAAAAACAGCATAGCCACATCCGAAGCGAAGGTCTCGTTGATGATTCTCACATTTTGCGAATTGCTGCCATGTTTGTTGATGGGGATAAACAAATTTTTGATATTGGTCAAATTCATCAGGATGTCGTTCACGGGGAACAATATATCCGAGCGAACTTTTCCGGCAGCTTGCATCAGCGCCACCCCATCCAAACCCCCCAAAGGATGATTAGACGAAATCAATATCCGCGAGTCGGTAGGGATATTATGCGAGCCATACACATGCACCTGCTTTGAAAATTCTGCCACAATGCAACTCACAAATTCCAATCCATACAGATGATTATGACGAAAAATAAAGTCATTGATTTCATCTTGATGCAAAATACGCTTCAAATAATTCACAATAAAACTCGGCAACAGTTTCAGCAATCGAGGATTTTTGTTGCCAATAATCTTCTCAATATCAATA
This sequence comes from uncultured bacterium, assembly GCA_903916135.1. GTDB lineage: Bacteria > Bacteroidota > Bacteroidia > Bacteroidales > CAIWKO01 > CAIWKO01. The sequence continues at coordinate 6,396 of CAIWVT010000650.1, read as the reverse complement.
AACTTGTCGGGTGTTTTTTTGCTATTCTGCGCTATTTCAGTTTCTACCATAATTCATCTAAATTTGCTTTGCAAAGTTACGAAAAAAATAAAACAAAGCGCGGTTTTGATTTTAGATTTATGATTTTAGATTTAAGACCAATCAGAAACTCGGAGACACAAAGACACGAAGACACAAAGGCACGAAGGCACAAAGGTATTAAGGCACGAAGACACAAAGAAAACTACTGCACCCTTAGTGTGCTTAGAGTATTCGTGTTTAAATTCTTTGTGTTCTTAGAGTCTTAGTGTCTTTGTGTTTAAATTGTGTCCTTAGCTTACCGCATAAAAAAAAGGGAGCACCTTGCTCCCCTTTTAGTGTTTCTTGTTGAAAAGACCTATTTTACAGCATCAACAATTGCTTTGAATGCTAAAGGTTCGTTCATTGCCAAATCGGCAAGGGTTTTGCGGTTAAGCTCTATCCCTTTTTTATGAATTTTACCCATAAATGCTGAATAACTCAAACCATAAAGGCGTGTGCCTGCATTGATACGAGTGATCCATAGACCTCTGAAATCGCGTTTTTTGTTACGTCTATCGCGATAAGCATATTGCATACCTCTTTCGTAGGCATTTTTAGCTACGGTCCATACATTTTTTCTTCTACCGAACTGCCCTTTAACGAGGCGTAGTAGTTTTTTCTTTTTGTGACGTGATGCTACTGAATTTACTGAACGTGGCATAATTTGTTTGTTTTTTTTGCTTTAGCGTTCCCCTTTTTATATGGAAGCTCTCATGCTAAAGGCAAGGTTAATAATTAATTTACTTAGCAAGCTAACATTTTTTTCACTCTCTTCTCATCTGACTTGTCCACTGTGGCAGAGTAGGTCAAATTTCTTTTCCTTTTAATGGATTTTTTGGTAAGAATGTGACTTTTGTAGGCGTGCTTTCTTTTTAATTTTCCGGTTCCTGTAAAGTCTAATCTTTTCTTAGCTCCGGAAATTGATTTCATTTTTGGCATGTTACAAATTATTTATTTGGTTATTGATTATTTTTTTGGCGTTAATATCATGATCATTCGTTTGCCTTCCAAGCGTGGTAATTGTTCGGGTTTGCCATAATCTACCAATTCTTGCGCGAATTTGAGTAGTATGATTTCGCCTTGTTCTTTATACACTATGGAACGTCCTCTAAAAAAAACATCTACTTTTACCTTACATCCGTCTTGCAAAAATTTCATGGCATGTTTCAATTTGAAATTAAAATCATGATCATCGGTGTTGGGTCCCAACCTGATTTCCTTCACCACCACTTTGGCAGCTTTGGCTTTCATTTCTTTTTGCTTGCGTTTCTGTTCGTAAAGAAATTTTTTGTAATCAACTACTTTGCAAACAGGTGGATTTGCTGTTGGAGAAATCTCAACAAGGTCTAAACCCTGCTCTTCAGCAATGGCGATAGCCTCTTTTATTGGGTAAATACCCATAGTAATATCATCACCCACAACTCTCACCACCGGTGATTGTATCAAGTTGTTTATTTTGTGTAGAGCTTCTCTCTTAACGAATCCTTTTCCACGCTGGAAATTAGTATTTGTAGCTATAATTTATCCTCCTACTTTAGTTTATAATTTATTTAATTTTTTATTCCATCAATTTTGTAATCTCATCATTAATTAAGGCAGCAAATGCTTCGATGCTAAAAGAACCTAAGTCGCCGTCGCCTTGTTTTCTTACAGAAATAGTGCCTTCAGCTTCTTCTTTCTCGCCTACAATCAGCATGTAAGGGATACGTTCCACCTCAGCGTCACGAATCTTTTTGCCTGTCTTCTCGTTTCGATTATCAATTTTGCTGCGAATATCGTAATTATTTAGCAATAATGAGACATTTTTCGCATAAATTTCATATTTCTCACTAATCGGCAGTATGGAAACTTGCTCCGGAGCCAACCACAAAGGGAACTTTCCGGCACAATGTTCAATCAAAACCGCTACAAAACGTTCCATCGAACCGAAGGGCGCACGATGAATCATCACAGGGCGATGTTTTTGATTGTCGTTGCCGATGTATTCTAATTCGAAACGTTCCGGTAGATTGTAATCAACTTGTATGGTGCCCAATTGCCATTTTCTGCCAATAGCATCGCGAACCATAAAATCCAACTTCGGACCATAGAAAGCTGCTTCGCCATATTCTATCACAGCGTTGATATTATTTTCTTTACAAACTTCTAAGATGGCTTGTTCGGCTTTATCCCAGTTTTCGTCAGTGCCGATATATTTTTCTTTGTTGTTGGGGTCGCGTAGAGAAATCTGAGCCGTGAAATCTTTAAAGTCAAGAGCCTTAAAAATTATCATCACGATTTTGATAACATCCACAAATTCCGATTTCACCTGATCGGGCAAACAAAAGATGTGAGCATCGTCTTGTGTAAATCCTCTCACACGTGTCAACCCGTGCAATTCGCCGCTTTGTTCGTAGCGATAAACGGTGCCAAACTCCGCCATGCGCAAAGGTAAATCTTTATAAGAACGTGGTTTGAATTTGTATATCTCACAATGATGAGGACAATTCATAGGTTTCAACATAAATTGCTCTCCTTCTATAGGAGTAGAAATAGGTTGAAAAGAATCCTGTCCGTATTTCTGAAAATGTCCTGAAGTTTTGTATAAATTCACATCGCCAATGTGAGGAGTCATCACCTGAACGTAGCCTGCGTTGCGTTGCACTTTCTTTAGAAATGCTTCCAAGCGTTCGCGGATAGCGGTTCCTTTAGGCAACCACAAGGGCAAACCTAAACCGACATTTTGCGAAAAAGTAAAGAGTTCTAATTCTCTGCCTAATTTGCGATGGTCGCGTTTCTTTGCTTCTTCCAACAAAATTAAGTATTCTGTCAGGTCTTTTTGTTTGGGAAATGTGATACCGTAAACTCGGGTAAGTTGTTTGCGATTGATATCGCCACGCCAATAAGCCCCTGCAACACTCATGACTTTAATCGCTTTGATAAAGCCCGTGTTCGGGATATGTGGACCACGACACAAATCTGTAAACTTGCCGCTTTCATAGAGCGTGATTTCGCCGTCAGTCAGTTCGTTGATGAGTTCGAGTTTATATTCGTCGCCTTTGGCAGTGAAATGGTCAATGGCGCCTTGTTTGGAAATTTCTTTACGGAGCAAAACTTGATTTTCTCTCGAAAGTTCAAGCATTTTATCTTCGAGGGCTTTGAAATCGGCTTCGGTCAGCACGCGTTCGCCCATGTCAACATCATAATAGAAACCATTTTCGATGTTCGGACCTATGCCAAATTTGGTTCCTGGATAAAGTAACTCGATAGCTTCTGCCATTATGTGTGCTGAGGTGTGCCAAAAAGCAGCTTTGCCTTCGGTATCGTTCCACGTGAGGAGTTTTATGTTGGCATCAGCGTACAATGGGCGGTTAGAATCCCAAACTTCACCATTCACCTGAATCGCCAATACATTACGCGCAAGACCTTCGCTAATGCTTAGCGCGATCTCGTGTCCTGTGATTCCCTCAACGTATTGTCTTACCGTATTGTCCGGCAATGTTATATTTAGCATTATACTGATTATTCAAAAATGGGTGCAAAATTAATCATTTTAATCCAATTAACAACATATATTTATCGAGGAATATTATTTTTTTACTTTTTTTGAATAAAATCATGGAGGTATGCAGCATATTTGTATCTTTACCGAAAAAATTATGCAGCAGCAAATTCAAATACAAGTAGCGCCCGAAGTGGTTGAGAACAAAGAAGAATTGTTGAAAATCGTTTCCGGCAAGACGGGCATTCGCAAGGACGAAATTCGTTATATGGAGATTCTGAGGTCGTCTATTGATGCGCGACAACGTAGCATTAAAATAAATTTATTGATTAATTTGTACGTCAATGAAGATTTTGAGGAGCGGATCATTCGTTTGCCCGAGTATAAAAACGTGACAAATGCGCAGCACATAATTATAATAGGTGCAGGACCGGCAGGTTTGTTCGCAGGATTGCGTTGTATTGAGAAAGGCATTAAACCAATCATATTGGAGCGGGGAAAGGATGTGCGTTTGCGGGTGGCAGACCTGAAGGCTATCAATATGCAGCATGTGGTGAACGAGGATTCTAATTATTGCTTTGGAGAAGGGGGCGCGGGCACCTATTCTGATGGGAAGTTATACACACGCTCGAAGAAGCGGGGCGATGTGGATAGGATTATTGACCTTTTGGTGGGGTTTGGAGCAGATAAAAACATAGCCGTGGAGGCGCATCCACATATTGGTACCAATAAGTTGCCCGATATCATTAAAAATATACGGGAATGTATTTTGGCGCATGGCGGAGAGATACATTTCGAGAGTCGTGTGGTGGATATTATAATTAAAGGTAATGCTGTGGCAGGGGTCGTGACCAAAGCGGGAGAGAAATATGATACGCAGCGGTTGATTTTGGCAACGGGACATTCGGCGCGGGATGTGTATGAGTTGTTGGACCGGAAGGGGATTGCGATTGAGATGAAGCTGTTTGCGATGGGGGTTCGGGTGGAACATCCGCAGCGTTTGATTGATGAGATACAATATAAATGTAAGGTGCGACCTGAGTTTTTGCCACCCGCAGCGTACAATATCGTGAGGCAAGTGAATGGCAGGGGGGTGTATTCGTTTTGTATGTGTCCTGGAGGGGTGATTGCGCCTTGTGCGACTCAGGATGGGGAGGTGGTGACGAATGGTTGGTCGCCGTCGCGGCGGGATATGGCTACGGGGAATTCGGGTATCGTGGTGGAGTTGCGGGCTGAGGATTTTGCGGGGTATGGTAAGTATGGTGCGTTGGCGGCTTTGGAGTTTCAGAAGGAGATAGAACAGCGGGCATGGGCGGAAGCGGGGAAGTCGCAAAGGGTTCCGGCGCAGCGCTTGCAGGATTTTGTGGATGGAAGGGTTTCGCGGGATTTGCCTGTGACGTCGTATAAGCCCGGGGTGGTTTCGGTGGATATGAAGGCGGTTTTGCCTGCGTTTATTGAGGAGCGTTTGCGATTGGGTTTTGTGGAGTTTGGGAAGGCAATGCGGGGTTTTTTGACGAATGAGGCTGTGGTTCATGCGCCGGAATCGCGGACGTCGTCGGCGGTGCGGATTCCGCGGGACGGGGTGACGTTGGAGCATGTGGGGGTGAAGGGTTTGTATCCGTGTGGAGAGGGCGCGGGCTATGCAGGGGGGATAGTTTCGGCGGCGATAGATTGGGAGAAGTGTGCGGAGAGGTGTGTGGAAAATCTATAAAAGTCATCCCATTTTAATTCCACTGCCCTTTAATCTACAGTAACTCGTTTCCTTTTTGCAGTAGCAAGTTTCCTTTTTTTAGTAACACTATTCCTTTTTACAGTAGGCAATTTCCATTTTGCAGTAAAGAATTACCTTTTTACAGTAGACAGTTTCCTTTTTGCAGTAAGGAGTTTCCTTTTTACAGTAAGGAGATTCCTTTTTGCAGTAAAAAGTTTCTAAATTGTTGTAGGCAATTTCCTTTTATTTGTTTTCTATAACAACAAACTTAAGCTTGCTAACCTGCTTAAATTCATCACTTGTGGCACCAAATACACTTTTTACATACGATTTCACATCCGTAGCAACTTTCACCAAGCCCGTTTCAGGATCATATAAAACCACATCTCTCGATATACGAGCATTATCCAAAGGAGTGTAGGCTGTTTTTGCTGCCGTGTTTTCGGCAATCATAGATGCGCGCAAAGCCGTGAGAGTCACTGTCGTTAATTCCGGTTCGTTAGGGTCATATCCGTCGTTCGACTCAAGAAGTTCAATAAGTTTTCCAAAGTTTTCGATGCGCATGTCGAAACTCATTTGCGACGCTGAAATGCTTTTCTTGCTTTCATCTTCTGGTGTAGCGGGGTTGTCAACTATCTTTGGAGTGGCTCTTTTGCCCTGAAGTTTGCGGGCAATTGTTTTCACATTTGCTATAAATTCAATCGTAACATCGGATGCTTTCACAGCATTTACGATGTTAGTAACCAGTTTTGTGAATGGTTTGAATAAAATTTTACGAGCATTGCTGGGGGCTTCGTAAAGAGGCAATAAATGACGAACTTTGGTAAGCTCAGCATCAGCAGCAGTATATTTTATGCCGAGGGCAGGGAGCTTGATGCTGGCTTTCTTTGGATTATATTTAACACCAAAGCCGGTGCAAGATATTTTCAGAGTTTCGAAATTTGATACATTTTTTGCGTGTCCGGTTTCTGAAGTTGATGACATAATATTTCTTTTTTAAATGGATAGATAGTACTTGATATTTTTTTTCTGCAAATTTAAAAGATTTTTTTAATATGGAATGAATTTTTAAAAAAATTTTTTTTTGGAGAATGTTTTTGACTGCAAACTCCAACTGAAATCGGGACTATAATAGGGATGCGGG
>CAIWVT010000649.1 GCA_903916135.1 uncultured bacterium | reverse complement strand
ACTTTAGAATAGCAATATTGTTTTTTCATGGCTATTTGAACATGCTTCCACAAAATTCCCAGTAGAACCTAAAAATCTAATTTTTCTACCTAAAAACCGTCAGTATTATGCGTAATCTGCTTCGGGCTTATACAGAACTCCGATGCTTTTTTTACCATCAATCTTGATAACAATTGGCTTTTTGAAACGAACCACTCGAATAAATTCATCTTCGAAAAAGGCTTCGGAATTATTTAAAAAATCAATGTCATAAAATCCATTATTGATGTAAGGATTTACAGTGAAATATCCCACACGGAAAGAGGTCAGGTTGTGGAAGAAGTGAGTTCCTTGGGAAGGGTCTATGCGATATTTGTCGAGTCCGGACTCTACAATTAAACGTGCGGCAGAAATTTGGGGCCATTTCACCGGAATTCCAAGCCAAGGGTCGCTTGACCCCCAACGCCCGGGACCCACAATGGCATATTGCCTTTTGGCTGCCAAAAAGATTTCATTGTTCCGATTTATGGATTGAGCAATATCCACATTTTTTGATGCGTCAAACGATTCGGGTTTAACATAAACAATGTCATAGACATTGGAATAGATGCCGTTCCCTAATGCCATCTCCGAATAGATAATCGCATCTTTTTTGTCAATATTTTCTAAGTTGGCATAGATTTCCTCTTTGTTGTCAACAATGGGACGGATTTGAAGGAAATTAAACAGGCGTGGCGAACCCTCTGGTACATCTAAGTTGACGGCAAACTCAATTTCGACGGGATTGTTCATTTCGCGCTGCCCGATTTGCAATAAGGATTTCAGAATATCTGCCAACGGAAAGGTGTTGTAACTAAGTATCTTTGAAAAAGTGATTACTTTCTTGCCCTCGGTATCGAAAGAATCGCGAAGCATATTGTTGTCGTAATCATAGGTGGAACAAACAAACTTTAGCGATTTATCGTCTTCTGCACTTCGAAGGGGAAGCTTCAGAATGTTGACGCCATCATCAATGGAAGGCGTGAAACTTTCGGGGTTCATATCGAGGGCAAAGTAAGAACGTTGAGTTTGAGTCAATGCCATGTCGGGGGAAGAGAGTTGAATGATTTTTTTGGGATAAAAAGGCGAAAAACGCAAGGTTACACCACCATCTACGATATATTTCCCTAATCCGTAGGCAATATTGACCACACCTTCCTCCGCTTTTTCAGGGTAAATGGGATAGAAATTGGTGGAGCGCGCTACACCCGAAATGGTAGGATAAAAATGGTCGCCATAGCGCGCGCCACATACTTCTTGCAAGATAATCGCCATCTTTTCTTCATCAATCACATTGGAGGTGGCAGTCATATAAGCTTTGCTTGCCTTGAAATAGACCGAAGCATAGACCGACTTGATGGCACAACTCAACATTTCGAGCATCTTGCGCTCATCATTAACCTTGGAAATCATATAGGTGGAATATATTCCCGCAAAGGGTTGATAATAGGAGTCCTCAAGTAAACTTGATGAGCGAATGGCAATCGGATTTTTCGCTACATTGATGAATGCGATTAAATCTTCATGAATACGAAACGGCAAACGCGCTTTGATGAAACATTTTAAAATTTCATTGTCGGACATATCGGCTAAGCCAACTTTGTAGAGTCTATTGTCTTCCATAAATTCAGTAAAAACATCGGTGGTCAACACCACAGTGCGGGGAATGGTGATGAGGACGTCGTCGAATTTATCGAAAAATTGATTGCGCTTGATTAATGAATCAATGAAGGCTAAGCCACGTGCTTTCCCCCCCAATGAACCTTTGCCTATGCGAGAGAAAAAGATATATTCATCAAAACTATCGCGATTGAATTCGGCTATGATGCCCCGCGCCTTGTTGAGGCGATAGGCAGCGATTTTCTCAAATAGAAAACGTTTTACTTCATCAATTTCATTGAATTCTTCGGGACGAACATTTTTGAAAAGTTCGCCCAAGGTGAATAAGGCACGTGCATTGAGCCATTTGGAGAAGTGATTTCGTTCTACGTGATATTTGAGCGTATCGTCGGGGATTTCAAATATTTTTAATTGAAGGGATTGCAAATCTTGCGCGCGCGCTATTTCTTCATGTGTTATAGGGTTTCTGAAAATGAAATCGCCAAATACCATATATTCATTGATGAAATCGCGCAGTTCGATGGATAAAGATTTTGAATTCTTATAGAGAAATTTTACGTTAAGCTTGCGTGCGACTTCTTCGTTAGCGAGATCGGAGGATTGAATGAGTATCGGCATAAATTTATCATCGCTGATGGCAATTTCGCTCAATTTGATACCCGCATGATTGTCCTTATGACCATCTTTTTGATATGCCATGTCGGTGATGATGCCCAACATATTGTTTTTATATTTCTTATAAAAGTCAATGGCTTCGTTGTAGTTCTGCGCGAGCAACACCTTCGGTCGTCCGCGCATGCGCAACATTTTTTGATGCTCATTAAGCCCTTCAATCATGAACTCCTTCGATTGTTTGAAAATGGTCTTATATAATATAGGTAGATAACTTGAATAAAACCGAAACGAATCTTCGACCAACATGATGGTTTGCACTCCAACATCCTCCACATCTTGCTCCACATTCATTTTATCTTCAATAAGTTTGATGATGGCTAATAAAATATCGGTGTTGCCCAACCAACAAAAAGAATAATCAAATACAGAAAGGTCGCTATGGGTATATTTCTCAGTGATTTCTCTGGAGAAAGGAAACAAAACAACTACGGGCTTCTTAGGATATTTGCCCTTTATCTTTCGAGTTAAATCTAAGGGATTGTCCACACTCAGCATCATGATGATGAGGTCAATGTTGTCCTGATGTAGCACGTGCATGGCTTCGTCGTGGTTGGAAGCCATGATAAATCGGGGGGGATATCGCAGGTTGAGTGATACGTATTCGTTAAAAATCTGTTCATCTATGCGCCCATCTTCTTCGAGCATGAAAGCATCATAAGTACTGCAAACCAACAGGACATGATAGATGCGTTTCTGCATCAACAATTTGAAGGAACGATCATGAAAATAAAATTTTCGTGCATCAAGAAGTTGTTTCGCTATTTTCATGAATCAAAATTTCTATGTGATGTATATATATAAAGGTACGTTTTAATTCTTCTTAAAATAATTCCATGCGTAGTAGATTGGAACCCCAAGGGCAACGATGATGAGTCCGGGCCAGGTGAACATGGGTTTGTAGATGAGGAGTATCACCATAACGAAACAGGCGGCAAGGATATAAATGGCAGGCAAAACGGGATAACCAAAGGCACGGTAAGGACGTTTGGCATCGGGCTTTTTGATGCGCAAGACGAAAACCCCCAAGATGGTCAACACATAAAATATCAATACGGCAAAAACCACATAATCGAGCAAATCGCCATAGCGCCCCGACAGACACAGCAGGGATGCCCAAATACATTGGATATATAATCCCGTTGCGGGCACTTGATTTTTGTTGAGGATTCCCGCTTTGCGGAAAAAAAGACCGTCATTTGACATGGTGTAATAGACGCGGGCACCCGACAAAATGAGTCCGTTGTTGCATCCAAAGGTGGAAATGATGATGAATGCAGCCATAATCAACACGGCACTGTTTCCGAATATATTGCTCATGGCAGCCGTACCAAGGCGATCGTCGGTGGCAAATTGCATCCCCCGTTCGACCACCGTGGATGCCTCAAAACTTCCCCGCAAGGGTAAAACTTGCAGATAAACGATGTTCATCAGCAGATAAATGATGGTAACGATGAGTGTGCCTAAAAAGAGGCTTAGAGGTATGTTACGTTTTGGATTTACGACTTCGGCGGCGGTGAAAGTGATGTTGTTCCACGCATCGGACGAAAACAGGCTGCCGACCATGGCGGTGCCTATGGCTGCCACAATGGCGAAACCTGCCAAATGGGTGATGGTTGCGCCATCCTTAGAGGTCTGCACTGCACTCCAAAAGTTGGTGGTGTTGATATGGATGGCGTCGGCATTGGCGGCGAAAAACAATCCGATGACCAAAAAAACCAACAAGGCAAGGAATTTGGTCAAAGTGAAAGTGTTTTGCACGATTTTTCCGGCTTGGATACCTCGTGAGTTGAGCCACGTTAGAAAAACAATGGACGCGATTGCCAAGAGTTGCACGGTGTTGAACTGCATAAAACCGAGGTCGAGCCACACGTTTTTCTCAGAAAACCACGGAACTAACACGCCCATGAATTTGGCAAAAGCCATGCCGACCGCGGCGATGGTTCCCGTTTGAATGACACTAAACAAAGACCATCCGTAGAGGAATCCCGTCAGGGGGTTGAAGGCTTCGCGCAGATAGACGTATTGTCCGCCGGCTTTGGGCATCATGCCCGCCAACTCGCCATAGCTGAGGGCGGCAATGATGGTCATGATGCCGGTAACTATCCATGCGATGAGCAACCAGCCGGGTGAACCCAACTGCCGCGACATGTCGGCACTAACAATGAAAATCCCCGAGCCTATCATCGAACCAACGACGATGGCGGTGGAATCTAAGAGTTTTAAGTTTCTTTTGAAGGATAGCGTCTCTGACATAAGTTAAATAAGTTAATTATGTAAATTAGTTAATTAAGGGTGCCAAATTTTGGATATGTGTCAAATGTATTAATCTGTGGATGTGTGTAAAGTTAAATTCGTTTATAATATTCAGCGAAAGGCATATTGCAATTCATTCAACTAAACAATTACGTATATGAGAACGTCATACTTTTAGGAAATTATGCGTTCGCAAATACTTAATCAACTATTCAACTTAATTAACGAATCAACTCAATTGGGAGTGAAACTCATCATCATATCAATAACAGTGTCGGCTTGCCCTTCGCGATAGGAAATCCAAATATAAATGGTGATGTCGGGATAATCGGGGTCAACGATTATCATGGTTCCGACCGCGAAACCGTCTTTGTCGCCCTCATATAACACTCCCGTATAGCCGTTTAGTTTGGTGTCGTCCAATTCCACAGGCTCGCCAAGGTTGGTTACGCCATTGTCCACCGCCCACGTGCGCACAGCGTTGCGGAGTTCGCGATTGGTGAGGTTTTCGCCCTTGCGGGGATAGATGCTCAGGGTGATGTCGCTGTTGTGTCCCAGCCATTTATCGCCCGTTGACTCATCAATAGTGAAATCGGTGGGTACTTTGAATTTTGTTTTGTAGGCTTCCCACGTAAAGGTTTTCATTTGTCCGAAAACATTAGTAGCGCAAGTGAAAAATAAAACGCTTAGAAGCAGTAGAACAGGAAGTTTGATGTGTTTTTTCATATATATAAAAATTTAAGGTTAAAAATGAGTAACAAAGGTACTGAAAATTTAATTTGGTGGCTATAAAAAACAAATAAATATTTGTAATTTTTATCAACAATGAAAAAAGCTTTGCTTCGTCCACTTATTTTTTCAAGGGGATTTATGCTAAGAAATCATTGCCTACTTTTTTTTGAAGACGCCATCTCGTTCTTTATCAATAACTCCGCCCATATAGCCACAATCGCCCATGCGCGGCGAATTCACTACGGGCATACAAGCATAATCATTAAAATCCTCACATGTTTTTTCATGTTTTTTAGAACATTTCTTGCACAAATACATATATTCATCATAAGAACATTCCGTGCAAATATGAATGGCAGGCTCTTTTTCGCATTTAGTGCATATTAATTCCAAAGGTTCGTTGCGCGAAAGCAACGTGAGATGGTCCTTCATGTTGATGTCATAATGATGTAAAACTTTCAGGTTAAGGCGAGTCGTTGTGCCGAAATCATAATCATACATTATTTTCTCCTTATCAGGAAACACGTCCTTAATCCGTTGGTTCATGCTTATATCAGCAGTTTTGCAATGAAAATCACTCATGTGCCCGCAACATTCCAACCAAATATCTCTCAGAAAGGAATCTAAAATCTCCATTTTTGAAAAATCATTTATCAAAACATGCAAAAACATTAATCCTGAATCAATAAGGATATGACTAAAATTTTTTGTATGATTATCAGCTTCCGATTTTTCTTGCAACGCGAGGTGCTTTGCAAGATGTCTGCCGATTTGTTTCTGCGGAAATATCTCATTGCAAAATAGGCATTTGCCTTGGGAGGTCAAGTCTTCATTCATAGGTTTTAGGTTTCGTCGTTTGCATTTCTTTTTTTCTTGCGCTCAATCAGTTTCTTTCCAAAATATATAATCAAAGGAATGATGATGAGGGTGAGAAAACTTTCGGGATGGTCATAGAGCCAGAGCCAAATAACGCGCCAAACACTCATGTTGTCAATGGCTATGGTTACTGGAATTATGCGTGTTTCTATGAGTTTTGGAGTTCCGTCAGGACTTTCGGCATACACAACGATATTAAGCGTGGCAGTTTTCAGGTCGGTGGTGGGCGTAACTGCCCATTGCCATTTATTCAGGTTCAAAGTATCTATCAATTGACGGTCGTTTTCGTGCAAGGAAACTATTTTAAAACTGTTGGCAGGATCTTTAAGTGAGATGGTTAAATATTTGTAGAAGAAAATGTTGTCACGCGTAAAATATGAAGCTGTGTCATATTTCTTTTCTGCATTAATTTGTTTGTTTATCTCCTTCAAATCATTAACTAAGGCAACTTTCAGTTGGTCTGTTTTGCTATTTTGATTGATAGCTAAAACATTCACATTGATATTTCTCGTCTCTTCTCGCGTTATTTTTTTAAAATATGAATATCCTAATATGGCTTGCTTTTGGTTGTTATTCACTTGCGGGATATTTTCCGAATTTGGCTTTGGTCTGAGAAGTTTACGTGGCATATTATTTGTTTTAGGGAGTGTATCGTTACCTATAGTAGGCATTTTAGCGATAGTATCCGAACCTGAATTTTGCGCATTTGCCAATGAATCCTGAGTGGCTAATTCTTTTTGCATATTCGCAATTGAATCATATTTATGTTTTTCAGTTCTCGCTTTTTCGAGACTTCCGGTTCCACAACTTATGTGGATACATGCTAAAAAACAAATCAATACGCTTAATTGTATTAAACCTAAAATCTTTATCTTTTTCATATTTAATTTATTAGTAAAACTTAAAATAATTAGACATCACAATGTGCAAAGATATAAAATATTTCTATTCCATATACAATTGAAAATTTTTTCTATTTATAATTATGATGAAATGATACTACTTTTTTCAGGGCTAAAGCCCTACCATACTGGAATAATCCCTGACTCCGCCTTAAAAGGCGGAGTTAATACCTCTTTAATAACTCTGCCATTTATGGCGGAGTTCGTTTATATTATATTATCAAAATCTGTTTCAGGGCTAAAGACCTACCATACCGGATTCATCCCTGACTCCGCCTTAAAAGGCGGAGTTAATACCTCTTTAATAACTCCGTCATTTATGGAGGAGTAGTGAGCTATTTCGAACCAAAAGGCTTTAGCCTTAAAAGGCGGAGTTAATTTCCTTTTAATAACTCCGCCATTTATGGCGGAGTACTGAACTATTTCTAATCAAAGGGCTTTAGCCCTGACAGCCGACGCTAATATCTATCTCACAAAACTCAAACTTCCTTCAAATTACACCATATATGCCTCTTCAATCTCTGCCAAAAAAAAATCCTTCTAATTTTTATCATTTCCAAAAACCTCATCCACTTCGTGTTATATTGATGCGACATATCCACATTGGCGTCCCATAACGTTTTTCTGCCTAAAGTGATTCCCATAGTGGCGTCCCATGAAATTTTTTCGCCATCATGTATATCCACATTGGCGTCCCATGATGTTTTTCCGCCATTCTGTATATCCACATTAACATTCCATGAAGTTATTTCGCCATCTTGGATATCCATATTGACATTCCATTAAATTTTTTCGCCATGCTGCATTTCATTTATCTCTCCCTATTAAGTTTTTTCGCCATCTTGCATATCCCTTGTAATTCTCCATAAAATTTTGCTGCCAATTTGCATTTCTAATAGATCGTCCCATTATCGTTTTTCGACTAATTATACTTCTATTTTATCTATCCATCATTTTTTTTTGCCATTATTTATTTT
>CAIWVT010000648.1 GCA_903916135.1 uncultured bacterium | reverse complement strand
TCAAATTTTAATGCTCAACAACATCCATAAACAACCAATCAGTACCTAAAAATAATAGCAATAAGCGACCATGAACTCTTGGATAAAAAATAATTTTGGGATGAAAAATTTCATCATTTTGGTTTCGGTGATAGTTGTGATTGCTGCTGCGCTGCTGACTCCCACTTGTTTAAAATTCTTCAAAAAAACTAATTATGAAGGCGTTGCGGAAGCAAAAATCACCAATATGCTGCCCAAAACTGCCTCTTTTCAAAATTATAATGGTGCCTCGGTCAAAACCATAGGCTATGACATCACTTTTGCTTACATCGTGAAAAACAAACTCTACTCGAAAACTGAATCCGTTACGACCAATTATACTAACAACCAAATTTTTACGAAATTTAATGCGGGCGAAGCCTGCAACATCACCATAAAATATGCCATAGACAATCCGGCTGAAAGCGTAATCACCAATCTGAATCCAAAGTAAAACATTATATTTTAAAGCTATATGGAACAAAAAGATTATCTGATGCGCGAAATTGAAAAGATAGGGTTTATGTTGCGAGCCATTTTCAACAAACTCATCGGCAAAAAAAACGATTTTGCCATAACTATGGAAACGCAATTCGATTACGCAAAAACTTTATTGCAAAGCGAGATTGACTTCGATCTTTCTTTGTTTTTATCGCTTGATATAACGGAAAGCGAACACTATATCAATAAATTTCAAGGATTGAATGTCGTTAATATCGAAATGTTGGCAGATATTTTGCAAGAAATCGCGATGGGAGGCGAAACAATTTCCGCTGAAGGCAAAGTTTTTTTAGAAAAGTCCTTGAATTTATATGAGCATTGCAACCTTGCCGACAAAACCTTCTCTTTCGCCCGCGAACAGAAAATCAACGACATCAAACGCATTTTATCGTAAATATATCGCCTAAACAACAAAAAATGAAACTTTTAAAATGGATTGGGCGCTATCTGAAAGATTGGAAAAATCTTTTAACCCATTCGATAATAGGCGTGGCAATCCTATTGGTTGCGATATATTTGCCCGTGAAACCCATCTATCGTATAGCCATTTTAATAGCGGTTGTTGGCTTTAACATCATCCGAATGAGCCTCGAAAAAAAGAAAAAAGCAAAGCTAAAAAAAGAAAAACCTGAATAAAAATCAATAACAATCTTTGTTGATACTCAACACATAATTTTTTATCACACCAAGTTTCTCAGCCGTTTCGCTGCCCGCAAAACCTTTTATATCACCATAATGCACCTTCCGTTGATATTGTTCTAAAAAATACTTCGATAAAGGCAAATAGGACCAATGCCATTTTTCTTCCTCATAACCATTTTGCCTCATTTTCTTGGAATTAAAAGGTTGACAAAAGCCGAAACGCGCGGCATTTGCGCACAACCAATCATACACCTTTTTGCCCGTCGCTCCCGTGAAATAAGAATCATTCATGTTGTTCAGATCCACGTCGGTGCCCCAATGATGGCGCGAAGTGCCCGGCATCGAACTGTATTTCAATATAATTTCTGCCCGTTTCTGATGGTCGGGTTCGGTCTTTGCCAAATTTTTTCCGTCCACGATGCGTCCGCCTGACCACTTCTGTTCCCAAATATTTTTCTGATACGTGAAATTCCGGGTCGCCGAAATGATTTGCAGCTTCACTCCATCGTGTTGCGCTGCGTAAAACATTTGCATAAACGCTTTGTAAGTGGTTTTCAGGAGGTAAAAATCGCCACCGCTGGCATATTCCGGGTCAACAAGAGTAAAAGAAGTATCCTTGGCGGGATTAAATTTCCCCATCAAAAAATCAGCACTTTTTGCCGTATCTAAAGGAACTGCGATTTTATTTTTTGTTGCTGCGGAAGATTTCTTTGGAGAAGAACTGTCCGATTGAGAAGCTACAGGACTATTTTTCAAATCCTTATAATCATCTTTTTTTAAAATCAGATAATAGCCAACCATAAGCATCAGCAAAATAATAATAAGGAATTTGGATGATTTGAAGAGTTTCATTTCTAAGTTATAGGTTGTCATGAAGAAAACGGCTTACGGTGTAAAAAATTTCATCAGCATTGAGTTTAAATTTTCGCATCAATTCTTCCGGTTTGCCCGATTCGCCGAAACGGTCGTTGATGCCAATCATTTTCATCTTAACTGGGTGATTCTGAACGACAATTTCAGCAACTGCACTGCCAAAGCCCGCGTGGATTTGATGTTCTTCCAACGTTACGATGCGTTGGGTTTCTTTGGCTGCCTTAATAATAATTTCCTCGTCAATCGGTTTGATTGTATGCAAGTTAATAACGCGCGCATGGATTCCCTGCTCGCGCAATTGCTTAGCAGCTTGGATTGCCTCCCAAACCAGATGCCCCGTTGCAATCAAAGTAATATCGTTGCCGGAACATAACTCCTGCCCTTTCCCAATTTCGATTTGCTGATCTTCCATCGTAAAATCAGGCACGGGTTCCCTTCCAAAACGTATATACACAGGACCTTTCAGGTTTTCAATAGCCCGTTTGGTCAAAACCGCCGTCTGGGTTGCGTCGCAGGGAGAAATTACCGTCATGTTGGGCATAACTCTCATCACAGCAATATCTTCAAGGGCTTGATGCGTAGCGCCATCGGGTCCAACGCAAATTCCGGCGTGCGCACCGCCAATAATCACGTGCAAATTATTGTAGCAGACAGAAATGCGGATGTGATCGGCTGTGCGCAAAGCTGCGAAGACTCCGTAGGTGGAAAAAACGGGTATTTTTCCGCTCAAAGCCAATCCGGCAGCCACGCCTACGCAATTTTGTTCTGCGATGCCTAAGGAAAAGAACCGATGGGGAAAATTTTTCGCAAAAACGTCCAAACCCACAGAGGCAGTGATATCTGCTCCCAAAACCACCACTTCGTCCAAATGCTGTGCGGCGGCAAAAACTCCCTCCCCGAAACCAACTTTCGTTGATTTGTTACCTTTATTTATATATGTTTCCATCCTAACTATTTCGTTAAATGTAAAATAAAATCTTCGGCTTGCTGCTTCGAAGGCACTTTTCCGTGCCAATGATAGTCATCTTCGATTTCCTTCACGCCTTTTCCCATTTTGGTGTGAGCGAGTATCAATTGAGGCTTTTTTTCTTGTTTTTTACAGAAAGCTATCGCGTCCAGCACTTCAGAATGATTATTTCCGTCGCATTCGGTCACTATCCAACCGAAAGATTTCCATTTATCCGCCAAGGGTTCAATCTCCATGACATCAGAATTTTTTCCATCTATTTGAAGCTGATTGCGATCCACGATAGCAATTATTTTATCCAAATGATGATGTGCCGCACTCATCGCAGCTTCCCAAACCGAACCTTCTTGCAACTCGCCATCTCCCAAAATGCAATAAATGCGATGCGTTTGGCGGTTCAGCTTGGCAGCCAAAGCCATGCCCACCGCCACCGACAGCCCTTGCCCCAAAGAACCTGCCGACAGCTCCAATCCCGGCAAACCGTGGTCGCGTCCGGGATGACCTTGAAGCCGCGAACCCAATTGGCGTAAGGTTTTTAATTCCTCCTTCGGAAAATAACCGGCATGAGCCAAAGTTGCATATAACACAGGCGCAACATGCCCGATGGACAAAATCAATCTATCCCGTTGTTCCCACTGAGGGTTTTCGGGATTATGTTGCATTGCAGCGAAATACAAGCACGTGAACACGTCCGCTAATCCCAGCGAGCCGCCCGTGTGCCCCGAACCTGCCTCAGCCAACATTCGGATGATATCTTTTCGAATCTCATACGAAATATCTTTCAATGAATTCGAATCAGTATTATTATTATGAGTCATAAAATGAATTTATGTTATGTGGATGCTTTAAATGCTTAGATTTTTACTTCTATAAAATGCAACAAACGTGTTGACGAGTTTGAATAAAATTTATACTTAAAAAAGATATATGAATCATCAGGATATTTGAGTATTAAATCATTTCAACAACAGGGTATCAAAATTGCACCTTTTAGGTCGTTTATTATCAAGTCTTAGTCTTTAAATTGTTTAAAAACTAAATGAATTAGTCTAAAATTTATTGAAAGGTCGTTTAGTTCCATCTTTTTGTAATTTGGGATTCAAAAGTAATAAACGCCAACTTTAATTAAAACTTGTGTACTTTAAAAATATTTTTCAATCATGTTTATAAAAAACCGGCAACTTAAAATTATAACATTTCTTGCACAATTTCAATCCCAACCAAATTAATATTATTCCAAATCGTAATAAAAAATGAATAGAATTAGGCTAAAGTTAGCGCACTCATTTGGATTAAATTTAAGGTAATCTACATAGTTCGATTAAGTAATGATAAGGCTTTCTCCATTAAAAAAAACCTTTTTCTCATTCATTAAATTGAAAAGTCTTTTTCGTTCAATTATTTTATTTATTTTTGTGAGAAATTTTTACACACTAAATTTAATCACATGGCGAATCGTTTATTTATTAAAAAATCCATCCCCAAGCTCATGGTGGAAGCCGCCGATGACGGCAAAGGATTAAAAAGATCATTAACAGCATTCAGTTTGATTGCCTTAGGCATCGGAGCCATCATCGGTGCCGGATTGTTTGTCAGAACTGCCGCTGCAGCAGCCAACAATGCCGGACCCTCGGTAACCTTGGGCTTCATTGTGGCGGGCATCGGGTGTGCATTGGCAGGACTTTGTTATGCCGAATTTGCTTCCATGATACCTGTTTCGGGAAGCGCTTACACCTATTCTTATGCCACCATGGGCGAATTAGTTGCATGGATCATCGGTTGGGATTTGGTGTTGGAATACGCTTTGGGAGCAGCCACAGTTAGCATCGCATGGAGCGAATATCTAAACAAACTCTTGGGATATTTTGATTTTTACATACCATACGAGTGGTGCCATTCGCCCTTCGAGGCGAGTACAGCCGGAACGCATGGCATCATGAATATTCCGGCATTGTTCATATTATTTTTATTATCCATCTTGTTGATACGTGGTGCCCGCGAATCGGCGTTGGTCAATGCCATCATCGTCATCACCAAAGTGAGCATCGTGATTCTGTTCATCATGTTTGGTTGGTCATTTATCAAGGATGCCAACCACACACCATTCATACCGGAAGCCACCAAGTTTGTGGATGCCCAAGGCGTATCGCACAACTTCGGAGGAATATTGGGAATATTGGGTGCCGCGGGCGTGGTGTTCTTTGCCTTTATTGGATTCGATGCGGTATCCACTGCTGCGCAGGAAACAAAGAATCCAAAGAAAGCGATGCCCATCGGGATACTTGGCTCATTGGTTATCTGTACAGTGCTTTACATCTTGTTTTCATACGTATTAACCGGAGTTGCCACCCTTAATGATTTCCGCACCGCGGGCAAAGAAGCCTCAGTAACCTACGCCATACAAACCTATATGATAGGCTATGGATGGCTTGCAAAACTGGTTACTATTGCTATTTTGGCAGGTTTCTCATCTGTGATATTGGTGATGCTGTATGGTCAATCTCGTGTGTTTTATTCCATGAGCAAAGATGGATTGGTGCCCAGATTATTCTCCGACCTACATCCTAAATTCAGAACACCATACAAATCCAATTGGGTATTCTTGGGTTTTGTAGGCATCTTTGCATGTTTTGTTCCTCAAGATATTGTTGGCGATATGACGAGTATTGGAACCTTGTTTGCGTTTATGTTAGTCTGTGCAGGAGTTTGGATCATGCGTGTAAAGAGTCCCGAATTGAAACGTGGATTTAAAACGCCTTTTGTTCCTTGGGTTCCTTTGGCAGGAATTATTGTTTGCGGTGCCATGATATATGGATTGGGCTATGCCAACTGGGTACGTTTGTTTATTTGGATGGCAATCGGCTTCGTCATCTATTTTGCCTATAGCATTCGCAAAAGCAAACTAAACAAAGAAATGAAGGACAATAAAAAATGATGGTTCCATAACATAAAAAAGCCCGCAATTATGCGGGCTTTTTAATTTTCAACCATTTAACCAAACAAATTATAAGAATCTATATAAGGTGCCGCTGTTTCCGTTCTTTTCCCAATCTATACGATATTTGGTAGCACAAGTGGAACCATTAACATCCACAGATTGATCGTTGTTGTCGTAACCTCCGGTGAAGGTTGCTTTTTTGTTATCACTGGGGATGCTATGAACTTTCACACCTGCACAAGGATCCCAACCACAAGCTTCTTTATGAATCACCGATTGCGTAATTTGCGTATAAAACGTTTCGCCATTTCTATTGGTGCCCCAGGCAACCAAACTGCTATAACCATCCGCAGAACCAAAACCATCAACTGCCATATAAAGATTGCCAAGTGTTCCTGTGAAAGTTCTTTGGCGAGTTAAATTCCATGTCCGAGTGGAGTTGTCATCAAAGGTTGCCACCAAAGCACCACTGGCACGATGCACGATGGAAGTTGCTGTTGTTCCCAAGTCGGCAATACGACCACCGCTAATATTTTCAAACTTTTTAGTTCCGTTCAGCGTCAAAGATTTACCATCAGAAACTCGAGTGAACATCACGTTAATATATTTCACATACACCACTGCACCCACATCAATCCAATGTGTGCTGACATTTTTCTTCACTTGTGCCTGCCCTGTTCTGTTGCGTGTTCCAGAGCAGTTCAAACCAGTAAAAGTGATGTTATAAATTATTGTGTCACCAATAATAGTAGATGAATCTACTGTTACATTGCACGGAGGACTTAACAAGGCTTTGCCAGTGCTACCCGACAATACATTGTTTACATCATTCATAGCATCATCATCAGACATTGCCATTTTGTTTTCGTCGGCAACCAACTGTTGCATCGAAGCTGTATCTACATTTTGATTTTTATTTTTCTTGCAAGAAGTAAACCCAATTGCAAAAACGGCAAGCATCATAATGCCAAAACCGATAATCTTTTTTGTTTTCATTGTTATATTTTTTTTCGTTTGTTTAATTAAAAAATCATTGCTTATACCTAATACACATCAACCGAGTTTTACCCTTAGTGATATTTCACTTTTTTATTTTTTTATTTTATCAAAAAAAGCAGCATCCACTTTAATTCCCATCTGCTGTGCCTTTTGAGCATCAGCCAACGCTTTTACTTTATCACCCAAAAATGAATAAAGAAGCGCACGATTTATAAAATAATTCCCTTCTGTCTGATCAAGTTGTATGGATTCATCGTAATCTTTCATGGCGCCTGTGTAGTCTTGTTTGTTCACTTTACATAAGCCTCTTAAATTAATAGCTTTCGAATTGCCCGGCTGTAAAGTGCAGTAATGGTCTAAGTCTTTTATAGCTTCATCATACCTTTGGAGTTTATAAAAAAGCAAACCTCGATTCAGCACAGCATCTTTCATATTTGGATTCAGCACAATGGCTCTGTTGAAATCTTTGAGCGCCAATTCCCATTGTTGCCTTGTGCCATAAATGGTTCCTCTGTTAGAAAATGCTATCGCATTGTTCGAGTCAAGTTTAATGGATTTATTGAAATCATTAAAAGCCTTATCATAATCCTTTTTCTCATAATACAGTTTTCCTCTTGAAAAATACGCATTCGGGTCATTGGGCGTGATGCGCATCAGCGAAGCATAATCGTCCAAAGCTTTGTCGTTATTTTTATGATCTCTATAATAATTCCCTCTATTGCGATACGCCACCGACACATTCTTATCATATTTCAACACATCAGTAAAAAGCGTCTCTGTGGTTTTCCATACACTTACACGATTAAAACTATAGCCGGCATAAAACAGCACCATTGCCACCGCCACTATGCCTATCATGGGCAAAAGTTTTTTCCTTTTGTCCGCAAGCCATTCGCCGCCATGTGCCATCATAAACACCAATCCAATATAGGGCACATAGCTGAATCGGTCGGATAAGAAACCCTGCCCGGCTGAAACCACCTGCAAAATAAACACAATATTGACCAAGAAAAAGAAAGAACCAAAAAGCACTGCCTTGCTTCGCCGTGCGGCAAAATAAACCAACACAGCCAAAGCTATCAGTGCAAATGGAGCAATATAAAATAAGATTCCAAATTTGCCTTGTACGGGGAAGGGATAGATGGCAGAGAGCGGATAGGGCGCAATGAATTTCACCAAATAAGCGCACAGCCCATACGAACCCAACAAGACGCGCTCCATCACCGAATAGTTTATGTTATCTAAGGATTTCTGTTGCCCTAAGAAATAAATGCCCAACAAACCTACCGTGAGCGATAGCAGAAAATAGGGTATCTTTTCTAATAGTAGTTTTAATTTTAATGGTCGTTTCAGCAGATAGTCCACCAACAATAAAGCAAGAGGAAGCGACACGGCTTGGATTTTCGATAATAAAGATAAGATGAAAAGCACGAAAGTTAGTACCAAGAATCGTTTCTTTTTTAGTTTGAGATGATAGATGTAGGACAACATGGCTGCCAAATAAAACATGGCGAACAGCACATCTTTGCGCTCGGTGATCCATGCCACCGACTCCACCCGCATGGGATGAATGGCAAACAACAACGCCCCAAACAACGCCCACTCGCGGCGCAAGCGAAACAACATGAGCAGCCAAAACACAAAAAAGGCATTGATGATATGCAGCAGGATGTTGTGAAGATGATAGTTGAAAGTTTTCTCGCCAAAGAAATGATATTCCAGCGCGAAACTCAAAATGGTGAGCGGATTGTAGTTGCCGATGACGCTTTCGGAGAATATCTTTTTCACATTCTCTGTGGTGAGTTGCTTCACGTTTTGGTTTTCGTAGATGTTTACATCGTCGTCCCAATAGAGGAATTCGCCTTTCAGGGAGGGAAACATCACTACGAAGGTGATGACGACCATGAGCGCCGCCATCAAAAGGGTGTTTTTATCTTTCCACCACGTGTAAGCATCGAATTTGGGAAGCTGCACGGCAGGTTTTTTCTGTATGGTTTTTTGATTGAGGTTTTTTGGTTTCATTTGTTGTTTTTCGCTATGACTTAAATTAAAATGCAAATTTACAAAAAGTATGGAATATGGCAGCAAAAAATGATTGTTTTTAGGATGAATGAACCTGAAAAATGCCTGCCTGACTGAAGTCTTTCAGGCAGGCATGCCTCAGTGTAGGGAAAGCCTTTTGTTTTTTTTCAGTGCACTATAGAAAATCTTATTAAAAGGCAGAGCCTTTTTTGATATTTCCGACGGAGGCAGAGCCTGATGCCGAACGGGTACTATGGAAAATATTTATAAAATGAATTGCGATGTCCAAAACGAACGAGCCAAACTTTGTTCTTTTGGACTACTATCCCAATTCGGTTTGATTCTGATATTTTTATCCTGTATTGGTGCTTATATTATTTAGCTTCTTTAGATTATTGATAGTAAGAATTGATTCAGCATTTGAAATGTCTTGCATCACACCATATACCTCTTTTAAAAGATTACGATTCGTGTATGCCGAAATGTCTCTAAAAAATGTGCCTTTAGCAATTAACTCCATGTTTTCTGAAGTGGTCATAAATTGTTTCTACCGACACATCTTCGCTTTGTAAACCTTCGTTTATCCATTTCGAAATGGCTAATTCTTCGCAATCTTCCTCAGTCAAAACACGTGATTTGAGTTTGTTTTTCTTAAATAAGGATAAAAAGAATTCTTCTTCTTTATCGGGAACATTTACAATGATTGTTTTCATGTTTTTTTTTCTTTAAAATGCAAAATAGATTTCCTTGGCAAAGATAAATAATAATTCTGTAATAGCGGAAAGTTTGTAAAAATAAAGCATTAAAAAAGGCATGCCTCAGTTTGCGGCAAGCCTTTTGTTTTTTTGCAGTGCACTATAGAAAATCTTATTAAAAGGCAGAGCCTTTTTTTTATTTTCCTAAACCTACTATATAACAAATTTTATTGGTTTAAAATTCAATCATTTGCAAAACACCAAATTGTCCCTAAAATTCATCTGATGACTTCAAGTCATCTGATGAATAACCATATCGGATGCTTGGCAAAACGTCAATTTGTTATCTATTTTGAGGTTCGGTTCGAAAATCGTGAGGACTTAGTAGAAAAGTCAAACCCACCCAAAACCAACCTTATTACCTTCTTTTACAACCAACCTTTTTTTATAGAATTCAATAAGCTAATAAGGTCATGACCGTCCTATGTCATTCATTTCTAATAAGGTTTTGTAAATTGAAAAAGGCTTGCCTTTGTGTGGGGCAAGCCTTTTATGCTATTAGTCCTAAGCTGCAAACTTCTTATTAGAAAATTACAATGTGGCTAACAAGTTTTTGATTACCTGTTATAATTACTACATAATATTTTCCTGCTTTCCACTTGGAGCAGTTTATTTCTAATATCTGTGGATTTCCGTTGATATCAGTGCTTGTTATCAATCGGCTTAATTCATCTATGATAACTAATTTGTTTGTGTTTCGAGGTAATTGCGGAACTTCTACATAAAATTGGTTACGTGCGGGGTTTGGATAGTTTTTAATCCGCAACTGTTTAATTGTAATTTCTTCCGTGCCAACAACACTGGGTGTAAATTCCCAAAAATCGTTGGAATACGTTGTTTTATATCCCATGCCGTTATATCCTTTGCCATTTACACTAAATCCAGCACCTGTATAACATGCAGTACCAGTATAATCTGGCATTGCAAACCAACTGTCAGTGGAAGCTTTATACTCCCAAAATTGTTTGGTGGCAACACTTGAGTTTAGCAAGTATCCGGTGCAAATATACCCTTTGCTATTCATAGAAAAACTGCTGAGCCAACAACGGGGAGCACTCGGAAAATTGTTCATTTGCGTCCAATTGTTTTGCTGGGCATCATATCTCCACACATCGTTGAGAGCTACCAGCAAACTATCGTAACCTAAACCCACATATCCATCTTTATCTAAACTAAATTGAAACCCATTTTTGCGACCAATACCGGGAAAATTGGCTCTCTGAGTCCATGTGTCGGTGAGCGGGTCGTATCTCCAAAAATCATCTAAAAACACTAAATTATGGTTGGTACCCAATCCGAAATAACCTTGCCCATTAAACGAAAAGGCAAATCCGCCATGACGCGCTTGTCCCGGAAAATTGTTCTTCTGTGTCCAACTATTATCATACGGATTATACACCCACACATCGCTGTAGCCATTGTAATCGCTAGCTACTCCTGTCCAAAAGGCGCCACTAACGAAATAAGCCAAGGTGTCAATCACAAAAACATGCGAATTGATGCGGGTGCCTCCCGGAAACGGTGCTTTTTGGGTCCAAGTGTTGGTTGTTGGGTTATATTCCACTAAATCTATAGAATTATAAAAGCCACTGCCGCATCCAAAAGCATAATAGCCGCGCAAACCGATGCAAAATCCACTGGAATACTGGCGTCCGGCAAGGGGATAGTTGGCTTTTTGTGTCCAATAGCCTTGTGAATAGCTACTAATCGTAACAAAGAAGGCAACAATTGTAAAAAGTAAGAGTTTTTTCATGATGATTTTATTTAAAATTAACAATTAGGTTTATACTAAGCAAGAGCCTCACCAAAAAAGCGAAGCTCTCGCCAATTTTTATTCTCCTAAGTAATAGTAGCACTATACACTATACTATACGAAAATGGCTTCTTCGTTTTTTTGGAGATATACACCAATATATAGTATTCCGTTTTACCTTTATTGCCTGCAGGCAGTTCGTTAACGAATTTACCTTTATCAATTTCGCCAACTCTGCCACCACCATTGGTAATTAATTCGGGTAAATTGGTGGGCTGTATGCCTCCTGTTTGCCCATAAACCTCACAACGCAAAATATCTTTTGGCAATGCTTTTTTTTGAGTAATACTATCTATGGTATGAATGGTGTGTTTACCAGGAATATTTATATCAATTTTCGTACATAATGCCACACTTTCGGGCGGAGTAGGTGGTGGTGGGTTGCTACCAATAATATGAAAACGAAGCAAATGAGCTAAGCCCACATCACCGGCAATAATTTTTTGAATTTGGGGTGCCCAGCTATCGGTTAAATCGTTTGTAATATCAATTCTTGAGGCTTCTAGGTCTGCATCACATTGTTTCACTTGGTCCAACAAGTCTATCTTTTTCAGTTTTATGAGATTTCGGTCGTCCCATTTTGTCTTCACTGCTGCGGGCGTGGGATTGAGTCCAGGCACAACGGTTGCATGGGTGTTTACTGCTGCAATAATTGCTCCCGATTCGCTTGCATAATCATCTTCTCCTAATTTACTGAGATTTGGTGCTAATTTAACTTTTTCCATAAATTTTCTGTTTTAAAATGTTTATATTTGATTTGGTTAATTATTTTTTCATTGCTTCAATTTATCTTTTTCCTGCTTCAGTTTTCCACCTTGAAGCTTCAAGTTTATTTTTTCCTGCTTCAATTTCAGTTTCTCCTGCTTCAATTTCAGTTTCTCCTGCTTCAATTTCAGTTTCTCCTGCTTCTATTTCATTTTCTCCTGCTTCTATTTTCATTCTTGCAGCTTCAATTTCGCAAATTGAAGCTGCAAACTGATGTTTTGAAGCTTCAAAAAAGGAGAAAGAATAGGCTTTTGTAAAGAGCGAAAACGTGGCTGTTGCCAGTGCAGTGCGGGATGCAGAGGTTGTAACGGAAGGATTATAGTAAGATGTGAATGAAAAATTTGAAGTAGCATAGACATATTCTCCTTTAGCTTGGCAAAAGGTGTGTCTGAAAAATGAAATGTCTTGGAAAAAAAATAATGAGTGCGCGCCGAAAAATTCGGCGCATAATTTAAAAGCTGGTAAAGGAGTTCTCTCTCTCTCTCTCTCTCTCTCTCTCTCTCTCTCTCTCTCTCTCTCTCTCTCTCTCTCTCTTTCTCTCTCTCTCTTTCTCTCTCTCTC
>CAIWVT010000647.1 GCA_903916135.1 uncultured bacterium | reverse complement strand
TAGCGCATCTACAACGAGAGTTGGTGCATCTACAACGAGAGTTAGCGCATCTACAACGAGAGTTAGCGCATCTACAACGAGAGTTAGCGCATCTACAACGAGAGTTAGCGCATCTACAATGAGAGTTGGTGCATCTACAACGAGAGTTGGCGCAACTACCACGATTGCCGGAGTGCTTTTGACCTCATAATGAGAAATATACAACCTTCGTACGACATCGGCTAAATTTGAAACTTTACAAAAAAAAATCTTTTATAAAAATCTTCTCATTTGTGAGTTATTTTGCGTACATTTGTTGAAGAATTAAAAAATCAGATATGCGCATGAATTATTTAGAAAATATTGTAGTTGCAAGCTGCGATTTAGAAAGTGGGAAGTTGCAGACTTGGCACAACTGGTTAAATTTTTATACAAAATTAAAGAAGATATATGAGAAATAAGTTGTACCTTTGATAAAAATTTTTGGTGTTAATTTTGAAATCCAACGAAATATTGCATGTAAATAATACTGATATATATATGAAAAAAATAATCATCCCGCTGCTTGTCATACTTGGTATGGCAACTGCTTGTAAAAAAAACAATGACCCCATAACCAACAACCCTCCTCAACTGCATCTGACGGTGCAATGGGATAAAAAATACAGTTATTGGTTTAACGAACCCAGCAACATTCACAACCTTGTGGCTACTGCGGATGGGGGAGCGGCTGTGTTTTTTTCATGGTTCACGGATGCCGCTTGCGGTACATGTCTGCTCAAAACGGATGGCAATGGCGTAACAGAATTTCAGCATGAATTCACCTCAAGCGAATTTGGTTGCGGGGATGCAAGCTTGCTGCAAACCGCCGATAATGGATTTATAGTATATGGTAATAATACCTATCCGGTGTTCGGAAAAATTGACATCAGCGGCAACATCTTGTGGACAAAACAAGCGAACTACCATCAATTGTCGCATCTCAACTGCATGATTGAGAAACCTACCGGAGGCTATTTAGCATTGGCAACAGGCTATGGCAGTATTTTTCTTTTGGATTTGAATGTTGCAGGCGACACCAACCGCTGCTTTCAGGTAGCAGATTCCCTCGAAATTCCCGAAGCTGTGCAGCTTGAATATAACCATGCCGGAGAAATTGTATTGACGTATTCGGGCAGAATAAATGGCGATTATATGAGTGTTGTGAAAACTGTTGATACGAATTTTAACCAAATATGGTCGCTGCCTTTCGCGCAAAGTGGGCATGGTCTCATACAAAAATCCTTTTATATCAATACCGACAATTCTATCATGGTGGCAGGACGCATTTGGACAAACGGCATGGGCGACGATCAGGGTTATATTGCTTCTGTTTCGCCGACGGGTTCATTAATTTGGTCGCATCAAATAGCAGAAATGCAAGACGCGGCATTGGATATTGTGCTTGCACCAAGCGGTGGTTACTATGTTGTTGGCGAACATGATATCGGGATAACCAAGATTAACTCCAATGGTGATGTGCTGTGGAGAGAATCGCTCGAACCGACCAATCAATTAGGTCCTTCCGGCAATACGCTTAAAGTATCGGGGAATGCAATTTACTTTTTTGGCAGCGTCTTTGAATTTCCTGCCGTAGAAGAAAGCCCTGAACTGATTAAGTTTTCTGAATAAGGGCTATCTGTTACTATTGGTAGCTTGGTTTAAATCAATTTTCCATTGTGTGAAGGGTTGGCGGCTTCCCATTCCGCTATTTCGAAGACTTTCACACAGAGACAAGCCATATAACTTTATAACTTTTTCATAAATACTTTAGGCACTTTAGGCACTTTAAATACTTTAGGCACTTTAAATACTTTAGGCACTTTAGTTATCTCACCATTTCTTCTTATATTAGATGTATCATCCTCTTGTTTTTTATCGTGAATTTAATATTTATCAATTATCTAAATGCTTTATAAACAAGTGTTATGAAGTTTTTATGTGCGCTTGTTGAAAAATCTGATAAAAATAATTTAAAAAAAACTTGACTTTGGGCTTGTTTTGATAGTAACTTTGTAAAAAATTTGTCCGAAAGGAAGAATCAAATTGAAAAAAGGAACAACCCGAAAATCCATAAAAAGAGTAGGGCGCGGCAACTGAAAAGCGCATGAGTAAGTAAAAATTAATACACATTACTATGGAAAAAAAACAATTTAAAGTAAAAGACATTGCTAAGTTAATTAAAGATGAGAAACTGCCGTGGGTGGTGAATTCAGACCGCCAGCCTGATGATTTGGTACATCAGCACGCTATCGGGTCGGTTGAGCCTAAAAATCTCAAACCTGCCAGCAAAGAAAAGGATGCAGATTTGAAGAAGCATATTACTAAAGAAACACACAATCCTTATCTTTATGAAAGAAGAAAAGCATTGGGATTTATTATGGGTGAAGCTGCTAACAAAACGTATTCAGAAAATAGAATGCTAACTCCAGAGATTATGACAGAACTAGCTGCTCCAGGCATTTCAAACTCGGTTGACTGGCGCGAACGCTGGGGATGGCGTTGGATTACTATGCCAAGAAATCAGAATCCTTGTGAAAGTTGTTGGGCTTTTTCTGCTGCTTGTGTGGTAGAAAGTATGGTACGTATAGAACACTGTGTTTGGAGTCCTCGTTCAGAAGGGGATATTCGGGAAGGTATGGGGCAACGTTGCGAAAACGGCAACTGGCCTAATAATGCTTTGACTTGGATTAAAACTAATGGTGTTGCAGATCCCGCTTGTTATCCTTTTTATAATTATAATCATGCTTACACACCCACGGCTGATCGTAGTGGAAGAACAGTTTATGTTCCCGATTGTGTAGCTTTGCCAACTTTGGCAAGCCAAAAAACATGGATAGATACTGTTGGTCCAATAACTATGTGTTTTGAAGTATATCACGATTATGATGGTTATGGTGGCGGAATTTATGTTAAATCAACCAATCCGGCTAATTATTATCGAGGTTTACATGCGGTTACTATCGTTGGTTATGATGATACGAATCAGTGTTGGATTTGTAAAA
Source organism: uncultured bacterium (assembly GCA_903916135.1). Taxonomy (GTDB): domain Bacteria; phylum Bacteroidota; class Bacteroidia; order Bacteroidales; family CAIWKO01; genus CAIWKO01. The sequence continues at coordinate 17,193 of CAIWVT010000647.1, read as the reverse complement.
ATTCTTGGGGACAAACTTGGGGAGAGCTTTGGAATGGCGTTAGAGGTTATTTCAGAATTAGATATGGAGAAGTTAAATGCGATTATTACACTAAATATGGTGTTCGCTATTCCAACCCGGATCCATGGACAAAAAGAAGATTGCATAATGGAAACCTTTTAGAAAGTAGTGCAGGTGCCATGCATCGTAACTTAGAGTTACTTTATGCAACAGCGGGAAAAGCAAAACATTACTCGCGTGATGGCAGTTCCATGGCATGGGCTGCAGGACCTATGTTTGGAACCGATGTTGCCAGCACTCCTACCTTAATTTCAACCACCTATGGTAGAAATCTTGAGTGTGTTTTCAGAACAACAGGGAATCGTCTTCGTCATTTTTGGAGGAATGAAGCAACGGGTGTGTGGGGTGATGGTGGACTTTTTGGTCCTACAAATGTTATTGGTACGCCAGGCTTTATTCAAGGAAACTTTGGTTCACCAGGTAATTTTGAAGTTGTTGTACTTACCAGTGATGGACAATTAAATCATTGGTGGAAAGATGGTGCTGGTTGGCATATTGGTGTTAAATTTGGCAGCGGTATTGCTTACAGCGGAGCTGCATTGATTCAAGGAACTTACGGTGCTAAAGGGAATTTTGAACATGTGGCTGTTAACGGAACTACCCATCAAATGCAACCATTTTCGAAAAATAATGATACAACCGGTCTGTGGTCTTCAGGGGTTTGCTTCGGCAGCAACATTTACAGTGCCCCTGTGATGATTCAAAGCCAATTTGGAGCTACTACAGAAAATATGCCTGGCAATTTTGAACTTTGTGTTGTTGTTGGAGGATTGGTTCAGCATTGGTGGAGGGACAACCTCAACAATACTGGCTGGCATCTGAACACTACTTTTGGAACTGGTGTTTCTTCTGTTGTCGGATTGTTGCAAGGCAGTTCTGGCTTCAACCTTGAATGTATTGTTTTGTTAAACACAGGACGGATTCAGCATTGGTGGAGAGATGGTTCTGGTTGGCATGTTGGACTAATAATTGCATAAATTACCTATTGTTTTTTCAAACCGGATGGATTGGCAATCTGTCCGGTTTTTTTTCATTCACTTACAAAATATTGCTACATTTGTACTAAAAATTATTATAAAAAGGAAAGATAAAAGTCATGGCTGAATTAGAAATTTTAAATATAAACATAAACGAAGACTATACTATTGATTTAGAAGGTAGGGGAAACTCAGGTTATTCTTGGGTTTACGACAATGAAACTACAGATATTGTTAAGATTACGCATCAATATATCGTGCCGCCTAATCCAGTACCGGGAGGAAAAGGAACTGAAAGGTTTACTCTTAAAGGAACAAAAGCTGGTGTTGTAACAATAGAATTTCGACAGATTCAAAGTTGGCTGAAAGATCCACCCCCATTATCTGTTAGAACGTTTCAAATAAATGTAAAGTAAAAGCATGGAAATAGCGCAAATTGCCATTCCCTTTATGGCTATGCCTGATGAATTATACCATTACTTGATATCTTAAATCCAAACCCAATTTGGCATAATGCCGATACCGTATCGGCATTATGTAAAGATTAATATATCTCCAACTAAAAAAATTCCTTACTTTTACACCCCAATTCAAAAACCATTCTTTTATATGCAAATGTCCAACAACGATATCCTGAAAAAACTACGCATCGCCCTCAGCTTGCGCGATGACGATATCATACATATCTTGAAATTAGCAGGCTTCACCATGAGCAAACCACGCCTCAACGCCCTCTTTCGCAATCCCGACCACGACAACTATGAGGAATGTGGCGACCAGGTGCTGCGCAATTTCCTAAACGGATTGATAATTTACAAACGTGGTCCTCGCCCCGACGACCGTAACCAAAAACCCCCTACACAGGATCAACGTCCAGACTAACCCTCACGGTTGTATGTCTCTTTGAGAATTCCTGAATCACTTTCAGTATCTCCTCTTTATGCTGTTGCAGATGCGCATCGCGCTCCAACTTGATGAGAATATTCTTTAGATACAAGTTCTTGATGCGCCCCACCACAGGATATTCCGGTCCAAACACTTTCTTCCCAAAAGTCAACTTCAAGTTGTGTGCCAAATAGTTTGCCGCCTCGTTCAACACACCCGTATGCTGATGTTTCACCGTTATCTGTATCAACCTGCTAAAAGGCGGATATCCGAAACGTTTCCGCTGATGCAATTGCTCATTGCACATCCCATGATAATCATTGCGTAGCGCCTGAAGGATGATAGGATGCTCGGGATTATACGTTTGTATCACCACCTTGCCCCGCTTATTCTTTCTCCCTGCGCGACCGCTCACTTGCGCTATCATTTGATAACCCCGCTCGTGCGCTCTGAAGTCAGGAAAGCTCAACATATTATCCGCATTCAATATCCCCACCAAACTAACATTCTCAAAGTCCAAACCCTTTGTAACCATTTGCGTGCCGATTAAGATATGCGTCTTTCTATCTTCAAAATCATTGATAATTTGCTGATATGCATTCTTCGTTCGTGTGGAATCTAAATCCATACGCACTATATTCGCCTCCGAAAACAACAAAGCCGTTTCTTCTTCTATCCGCTCCGTGCCAAAACCTTTCGTAAGCACCTTAGTACTTTTGCAGGCAGGACATTCTTCAGGCACCTTAGTCGAGTAGCCGCAATAATGACACTTCAAGGCATTGATATGCTTATGATATATCAAGGTAACATCGCAATACTTACAACTCGGCACCCAACAACAATCCCCACATTCCACCCGCGTCGAAAACCCCCGCCGATTCTGAAACAATATCACCTGCTCCTTGTTCTTCAACGCATCTGTAGTCAAATTAAATAATGTTTCCGAGAAAAATGCTTTCATCTTTTTATGTCGCGTTTGCTCTTTGAGGTTTGCCACCACAATTTCGGGCAACTCCATATCGCCATAACGCTTATTCAATTCCACCAAACCAAACTTAGCCCCCAATGCGCTGAAGTACGTTTCCACCGAAGGCGTCGCCGAACCCAACACCGTTTTGGCTCCATGCAAATGCGCCAGATAGATAGCTGCATCGCGGGCATTATAACGCGGCGCAGGCTCGTTTTGTTTATACGAAGTGTCATGTTCCTCGTCCACTATCACCAACCCAAGATTGTAATACGGCAAAAACAAAGACGAACGCGCCCCTAACACTATCTTATACGGCTCGCCCACCGAATCTGTTGTCTCAGGCGGCAACACTTTGTTCCACACCTCCACCCGTTCGTTGTTATTGTATTTAGAATGATACACCCCCACCTGTTTCCCGAAATACTTCCGCAACCTGTTGATGATTTGAGTGGTCAACGCTATCTCAGGCAACAAAAACAACACCTGTTTCCCCTGGGCTATCGTTTCTTGTATCAGTTTTATATAGATTTCCGTCTTCCCGCTCGAGGTGATGCCATGCAAAAGCACCACATCCCGCTCTTCAAAATGCTGATGTATTTCCTCAAATGCCTTCGCTTGGTCATCATTCAGCACTATGGAATCCACATCCGCCACGCTGTCATATTCTTTCAATCGCGATTGCGTAATTTCGTAGGTTTCCAACACCCCTTTCTTCACCAATGCACTCAATTGCGCCACCGTAGCTTCGGCTTTTGCCAACAAATCAGCTCTGCTCAGGTTTTTCGGCGCAGGATGCACGTTGCGCGTGAAATGCAGATACGCCATCATCAATTGCATCTGCATCTTCGCTTTCCTATCCAAGGTATTCAGCAATTCACCCAACACTTTTTCATCTTCATATGCCTCACTCAGCCTAACACACACCTCTTTCTTCGGCTTAAACTTATCGTGCAGCTCTTCTTCGGGCAAGAGTATCTTCTTTTCTATCATTGTTTTTATCAAGGGAATGATTTTCTGTTGCTCAATGATATCGGAGATTTCCGTCAAGGTAAGCTTCTGCCGTATGTCCAAGGCTTCCGCAATCAAAAACTCCTTATCGGACAACAACTGAAAATTCCTATCGAACTCCGGGTTCATCACCACGCAACTCTCCGACGCCAACTTCAACGACGACGGCAGTGCCACATTCATCACTTCGCCTATCCTACACATATAATAATCTGCTATCCAGTTCCAATACCTATATTGAATGTCATTCACAATCGGCGCATCATCCAAAATATTTAAAATATATTTCGGCACATATCCCTCCGGCACATTTTCATGTATCTTATACACCAAAGCCGTATAAATCTTCTTTTTGCCAAATTGCACCACCACCCGCACACCCCGCTGCAACACATCGTTCATCTCAAACGGGACCCTATAGGTAAACAGCCCCGGTATCGGCAAGGGCAATATCACATCGGCAAAAAGCGTAGTCCGTTCCATACCCTATAACGATAACACATGCGCCATCGCCAACATACTTTTGTTCATTTCCTGATGATGCTTGGTAGCTTTCTCAAAAGGAATAAACGAAGTCTTTTTATTGATTTGTCCTATCATCACCCCGCGTTTTTCGTCCAACAAAGCGTTCACGGCATCATAGCCCAAGGTGCTTGCCAACACCCTGTCCATGCACGTGGGCGAGCCCCCGCGTTGCATATGTCCGATGATAGACACCCGCGTCTCGTAGGAGTCGCATTTTTCTTTCACCTTCCGTGCCACTTCCAACGCACCGCCTTGGTCATCGCCTTCTGCCACTATGATGATGCCCGAAGTTTTGTTTTCGCGCCTATCGTTTTTCAGTTTCGCTATCAGTTTGTCGAGGTCGGTAGGGTCTTCAGGCACAAGGATATCTTCCGCACCACCCGCTATGCCACTGCGCAGCGCAATAAAACCCGCGTCGCGTCCCATCACCTCCACAAAGAACAAACGATTGTGCGATGCCGCCGTGTCGCGCAGTTTGTCCACCACTTGAATCACCGTATTAATCGCCGTGTCGTAGCCTATCGTGAAATCCGTGCCATACAAGTCGTTATCTATCGTTCCGGGCACGCCCACTATCGGAAAATCGTAAGTTCCGCCCAATGCCATCGCCCCGCGAAACGTCCCGTCGCCGCCTATCGCCACCAAGGCATCTATCTCTTGACTCATCAGGTTCTGATGCGCTTTTGCCAAGCCTTCTTCCGTGCGAAACTCCTCGCTGCGGGCGGTCTTCAATATGGTTCCTCCGCGCTGAATGATGTTTGCCACTGTACTGTTGTGCATCACCTGAAACTCCCCTTCAATCAGTCCCTGATAGCCGCGCATCACGCCAACCACTTCCAATTTCCTGTATAATCCCGTACGCACCACCGCGCGTATCGCTGCATTCATCCCCGGTGCATCGCCGCCCGAAGTCAGAACACCTATTTTTTTAATGGTTTTCATCCTGTATTTCTCCTTAAATAATATTAAAGACAAAGGTATTATTTTTTATTTGATGGGTAACTATTTTGGGTAAATATTATTTGGATGTGATGACATAGTAGTATCTTTGCAGACAAAAAAATAGTTACTCTTAAAATCATTCAACAACTTGCCCATGCAAATAAATAACCTAATAACCAATTATATGAACACATTTAAAAATCTTATCCAAATCATACTCATTAGTACCTTATCTTTCCCCACCATCGCCCAAAACATCCCCTCCCTCTACACCAATATCCACTACGACCCCACCGCCAAAAACTACTATTTCAAAAACCCCACCGACAACAAAGTCTATTATGCCGACACAGCTCATGCCGCCCTTGTGATGGAGAATTTCAAACACCTCCCTATAGCTTACGACAGCGGCTTCATCCTCAATTTCGGTCCCACACAGGCGGGCACGGTGCTTTTTGGTTTGCAAGATGCGCAAAATGAACTGCAACACGTGGTGTATTACCGCAATGCTTTCCCCTTGGTGAAAGGAAAAATGAAGATTAACCTTTTGGGTAAGCTCAGTGGCAATTATGATTTCATCAATTGGGAAACCAAAGAGCGCGGCAAGGTGGGTTATCGCGTTTTTTCAACCACACAGCAAATTCTTTTCGATGGCAGCTTCGTGTTCACCTACCGAAACCATCGCTTCGCCCTCGACACCTGCTTGAGCGAGGGTCCCTATGTTGCTAATCTCACCAACAAGGAAGTTACTATCTGGTTTGAGACCAACATGCCCATAGCTCCTGAAATCACCATCCCCATCATCGGCGGCGAGAAGACATTTTTCGGCACAATGGGCACCCATCATGAGATTACCTTAGACCTTTTGCGGGCAAACACTGAATACAAATACACAATTACCTTGGGAGATTATGCCGAAACCTTTTCATTCACCACCGCCCCCGACCCTGGCGCACAAAATCCCTTTATGTTTGCCTACGCCAGCGACTGCCGCGCCGGACAAGGTGGCAACGAACGCAACATCATGGGCGTGAACTCCTACGTGATGGGCAGAATTGCCTCCTTAGCCTTATTTGAAAAGGCAGGTTTTGTGCAAATCACCGGCGATTTGGTGAGCGGCTATGATATTGATGAAAACAAAATGAATTTAGAGTACCGGAACTTCCGCAATGCCATTTCTCCTTACGCGGCGCGCATACCTTTTTATATGGGCATGGGAAATCATGAAGCCATCGCTTATCAATTTGGCGGAAGTTATCAGTTTGCGGTTGATAAATTTCCGTTTGAAACCTGCTCACAAGAAAAAATCTTCGCCGATAACTTCGTGAACCCCACCAACGGTCCCCTAAGCGAAGATGATGCCACCTATGATACGAACAAAGAGGCAAAAGATTTTCCGCCCTACGGCGAAAACGTGTATTATTATACACACGGCAACACCGCCATGATAGTCCTAAACACGGAATATCTCTATACGCAAAACGAAAAGAACATTCCGCTCTTGGGAGGCAATGTTCACGCCTACATCATGGACAATCAAATGAAATGGTTGGCAAAAACTTTGACCACTTTGGAGAAAGACGCAGGGATAGACCATATTTTCGTGTCCTTCCATTCGCCCATCTTTCCGAATGGCGGGCACGTGGAGGATGATATGTGGTATAGCGGCAACAATACTGTGCGCCCTTGGATTTCGGGCAAGGCTTTAGACCAGGGAATCATAGAAAGGCGAGATGCTTTATTGGATTTGTTGGTAAACAAAAGTAAGAAGGTGGTGGCAGTGCTCACGGGCGACGAACACAACTATTCGCGGACACGGATTTCGGCGGAAACGAAGTTGTATGATACGCATTATGCAGGCAATTTAACCCTGAGCAGAACTATATGGCAAATCACCAATGGAGCTGCGGGTGCACCCTATTATGGAAAGGAGGAAACACCATGGAAAGCATCGGTGGAGAAATTCGCAGTGCAGTATGCGGTTTGTTTGTTCTATGTGGATGGAAAACATATCCGTATGAAGGTCATAAACCCTGAGACCTTAGAGACGATAGAGGAAGTAAGTTTGAAATAGGACGCAACAAGGTTTTGTTTTGGGGGGATTGAAATGCTGTATAATATGACCATATTTGGCATCAAAGGCTAAGAAATTTCACTTTATTTAATGCTGTGAATAGAATAATATGTACTTTTATGGACTAATATATAAAGTATGCATGTTGAAGGAATAAATTACAGAACGGTGTGGATGGAGAAAAGCTCAGTGTTTATGATAGAGCAGAACCTCTTGCCCTTTGAATTTAGGATTTACGAATCGAAGAGTTATCGCCAAACTTGCCACGCGATACAGACCATGATAGTGCGGGGTGCAGGAGCTATCGGCGTTACTGCCGGATATGCAATGGCGCAAGCCTTTTTGGAAGCGGGAAGTGCGCATTATATGGAGTATGTGGAAGCTGCAAAGGCTGAAATAGAAGCTACACGACCTACGGCACGGAATCTGTTCTATGCCACGGAACGAGTCTTTGAGGCAGGACGTCGTTGTTATGAGAACGCGGTGGACGAGGCGGAGCGTGTGGCACAAGAAGATGTGGATGCCTGCAAGAAAATCGGAGAATTTGGAAATGATTTGATACAAGATGGCTTCCGCATCCAGACACATTGCAATGCGGGATGGTTGGCGTTCACCAATTACGGCTCCGCGCTGTCGCCCATTTATGAAGCAGCGCATGGTGGAAAAAAGCTTTTTGTTTATGCCGATGAAACACGTCCCCGCGGACAAGGGGCACGCCTCACAGCATGGGAATTGCGCAATGAGCATATTCCTCATCTGATTATTGCAGATAATGCCGGGGCTTTTTTGATGTCGCAGGGCAAAATAGATATGATGATAGTCGGTGCCGACCGTATTGCTGCCAATGGCGACGTTGCCAATAAGATAGGCACCTTAGAAAAAGCCATCGTGGCGAAAGAATATGGCGTTCCGTTTTATGTGGCAGCGCCTATTTCTACTATAGATTTGGGCTGTCCTGATGGCAGTCATATTTCAATAGAAGAGCGCAGTGGCGATGAGGTTTTGTATCAAACTGGCAGAGACAAGGAAGGAAAAATGCATGAGATATTGGTATGTTCGCCCGACTCAGAAGCCTTGAATCCTGCCTTTGATGTAACGCCTGCAAAATATATCAGCGGGATAATCACCGAAAGAGGCATCATAAAAGCGAATGTGGATGAAGTCAAAAGTCTGTTTGGATTATGAGCGAAGCATATAATGGCGTAAAGTTTACCACTGTTTATAAAGATAAGCTTCCACCGAAGCATGAGGACTTGGCGGTGTTGAAACAATGGTGTAAACTTTTTCATGAAAAGGGATTGGCGCCTCCATACCCCGGAGGCTCCTACGGCAATTTAAGTTTCAGGACGGCAACAGGAAGTTTTATCATCACAGGAACGTGTATCGGCATGAAAGACACCTTAGCGGATGATTGTTTTGTGGAGATTCATGACTGCAACGCAGCAACGAAAGAGATAATCGTAACAGGGATGCGACCGCCTTCCTCGGAGACCTTTATGCATTACACCATTTATCAAAACCGTAAGGATGTGCAAGCGATATTTCATGGACATAATGCTCAGATTACGCAAAATGCCTTCGCCTTAGGAATCCCTGAAACCCCCGAAACTGTTGCGTATGGAACCCTTGAATTAGCAGAAAGTGTGTTGGGAATTTTAGACTCAAACAACTTTATTGTGATAAAGGAGCATGGTTTTGTTGCTATGGAAAACACGATGACATTAGCAGGAGAGCTTGCTATTGAATGGCTGAAAAAAGCGAGTACACATTAAGTTATTGTAAAGTTTAGGTAAACTTTGTGTAAAGTTTTAAGAATATTCTTCAACAAATACCTTATTCTAATTATAAATTTCTACTTTTGTACAAATTTAATAGGTGAATAGATTATGGATAATGAATATATAATACTATTAGTGGACGATGAGCCTGATATTGTTGAGTTCTTAGGCTACAACTTAAAGCGTGAAGGCTTCAAAGTGTATTCGGCAAACAATGGCAAAGAGGGTCTAAAGATAGCCAAAGAGGTAGTCCCTCATGCTATCGTGCTTGATGTGATGATGCCCGGCATGGACGGCATAGAAACCTGCGTGGAGTTGCGGAAAATTCCACAGCTTAAAAAAACGCTGATTATGTTTCTCACAGCTCGTGGTGAGGACTATTCTCAGATTGCAGGACTCGATGCGGGTGCGGATGATTATATTTCCAAACCGATTAAGCCACGCCTATTTGTCAGTCGCATCAACGCCTTGTTGAGACGCTATCAAGCCGACCCTGAACAGCAGAAAGCATCCATTGAAATTGAAGACATGGTCATTGATTTAGAACGCTATCTCGTCATAAAAGACCAAAAAGAAATCATTTTGCCGCGTAAGGAATTTGAGTTGTTAGTCGTATTAGCATCGAAGCCAAACAGGGTTTTCACGCGTGACGAAATCTTTGCACGTATATGGGGCGACAATGTGATAGTGGGCGAACGCACCATAGATGTTCACATCCGTAAGCTACGCGAAAAGATTGGCATTGACAACATTAAAACTGTAAAAGGTGTTGGTTATAAATTTGATACACAATGACAAAAGATAATCCACGTGCCATCTCTTTGAAGATTGCTGTCTATGTCTTGGCGTTCTTTTTGGTCATTGATTTAGTTCATTACGTATTCTTGTCAAATGACACCTTGTATTGGATATTTTTGGTCATTTCGAGCCTCTTGGTTTTTGGCATTGTTTATTTTATGGTGAATCAAACCGTAGAGAAATTTATTTACCAAAAAATCAGAGTCCTCTATAAAAACATCCACAATCTCAAAACACCCAAACAAAAAGTCCTAACCAACTCCAAATGGCTCGAAACTGCCGAGAAAGAAGTGGAGAAATGGGCAGAAGATCAAAAGAACGAGATGGAAAACCTCAAAAACCAAGAAACCTATCGCAGAGATTTCTTAGGCAATGTATCCCATGAACTCAAGACTCCTATTTTCAACATACAAGGCTATGTACTCACTTTGCTGGATGGCGGATTGGAAGATGAAACCATCAATAAGGAGTACTTGATGCGTGCCGAAAAGAGCATTAACCGAATGATAGCCATCGTCACCGATTTGGATATACTCTCCAAACTCGAATCGGATGTCCAAAACCTCGAATTTGAAAAGTTTGACATCGTGGCACTTACCGGCGAGATTGTCGAGATGTATGAAATTCAAGCACAGGAGAAAAACATTACCATTACGATTAATTACAATCATCTCACGCCTATTATGGTTTATGCTGATAAAGAAAAGATACGGCATGTGTTGAGTAATTTGATTGAGAATTCTATTAAATACGGCAATCCAAATGGCCGTACGAAGCTTTCATTTTATGATATGGACGAACAAATGCTTATTGAAGTTGCCGACACGGGCATAGGCATAGCGCCTCAAGATATTTCTCGAATTTTCGAACGATTCTATAGAACAAACCATGGACGCGCAACCATTAATAGTGGCAGTGGACTCGGATTAGCTATCGTCAAACATATCATCGAAGCCCACCATCAAACCATTAATGTCAGAAGTAGTTTGGGCATTGGCACCACCTTTGGCTTCACCCTCCAAAAAGCCTAATCGAACGCCGAACCTAATTTTCCTAAGAAAGAAACAGATGACCGCGGCAGAGATAATAGTTTTGATAGTATCAGGTATCCTTGTAGGCTTCATTAATACCTTAGCCGGAGGTGGCACCATCATCACCATCTCCCTACTTATCTTTTTAGGGCTACCCGCAACCGTGGCAAACGGCACCAATAGAATTGCTGTGTTGCTACAGACTTTTGTGGCAGTTGTTACATTCAGGAAGAAGCGAATCTTGGATGTCAAAAAAGGAGTTTTGCTTTGTTTTCCAACGGTAATTGGTTCTATCGTTGGTTCAATGACTGCAACACATTTGGATGCATCTGTTCTTGAAAAGATAATTGCTGGCGCGATGTTTTTAATGCTATTTTTTGTTGTCTATAAACCGGAAAAATGGCTGAAATCCCAAGAACACTTGGTTGAGCAAAAACTGCAATGGTATCATTATTTAGCCTACTTAATCATTGGATTTTATGGAGGCTTTATCCATATCGGCATTGGATTTTTTATGATAGCAGCCTTGGTATTCATGTCAGGATATGACTTATTGAAAGCCAATGCCATCAAAAACCTCCTCGTCCTCGCCTACGCCCCCTTCTCCCTCGCCATCTTTGTCTATTACGGACAAGTAAACTGGCACTACGGATTGATATTATCCATCGGAAACGTAATCGGAGCATTCTTCGCTTCGCGATATGCAGTAAGTTTGGGAACCAACTTCATACGATATGTCATTATCGTCGTCATTCTCATAACCGTCCTTCAACTATTAGGCGTCTATAACTTCGCCTCTATATTTAAGTTTGTTTTAGCCAAGTAGATTGAAGCTTACGATTTCTTCAAACAGCTTTTCTCGATAGTTATATTAATAACTTCGCAAAAAGGTCTGAACGTAGCAGCCTTGTCTATCACTCCAATGCCGAATTTCTGCACATCAATTACTGCTGTAAACACATCATGCCTTTGAATCTTCCTCCATGCGCGAACCATACCACTTGACCAATTGACATCATCAAAAATTAGCACCGATAAATCAGAAAGATAGGGAAGTAATTGAATAAAATAATCATAAGTAGCCTTTTCATCATGATGTCCATTAATAAACACATAGTCCACCGTCTTGAGTTCATCCAGAAGGCTGGGCAATACATCGGAAAACCTGCCTGTTTTTATGTCAAAATTGTTTAACCCAAGACTTGTTAGATGTGAACGGGACACTTCGCATAAATTCGGAGAGCCTTCGATAGTAATCAAGCGGCTTTCTTTATTCGATTGCAAAGCAAAGCACTGATATGCGGCAGAAACTCCAATGCAAGTGCCCATTTCAATACAATTTTTGAAATCAAATGCGCTTAATATTTTGTATAAAGCACGAGCATAAACAGGACGGGAAGAAGGGCTGGAAGCAAGGTATCCAATAGAGATATGCGCTATCTTCCCTTTATTCATTTCTTCAACCGTTCTCTTGGATTCTGAATTGCCCGCACCGAAATCTTCTATTTGAACAAGCTGTTTCGATTGGATTTTCTCTTTTCTGAAAAGTTCCAGCTTGTTGAAGAGTTCTATTTCTTCATTCGTGAAGTCATTATTAATCACAGAACGCAGTGCATTGCCGATTTTAGCAACATGCTTATTCTTTGAAACACATAAAGCATATAACATTACCGGGTTGGATAGGTTCCGTCTTTTTGTTTCACGACACTTTTTAATTTTTCTAACGACTTTTATAACAATATTGAACATAAATGAAAATAAATATAAGTAACATGGTATAACGTGCTAAGATAAAGAATATTTTGAATCACCCAAATAATATTCTTTATTACAGCAAACTGAGTTTCAGAAATAATTTGTATTTTTGCATATTGTAGTAGTTTCTGACGAAACAAATCTACAAAAAAGAGAATGTAAGCTTTTAAAAACTTTCTCTCTTTTTTTTATCGGACAACAATGATTACTTTTGTAGAAAATATATATCTTTTTGAAACTAACTTTACAACAACATATCGGCAAAAGCCGTGAAGCAGTGGCTGCCAACAAAGCAAAAGGCAACCGCCATGCGGAGTTTTTAGCCACGATGTATGCCCAGCCCTCGCGTTTTATAGAAGAAATTCTGCAAAACACCGAAGATGCGTATGCACGCAAATCCGATGATCAATCTTTTAAAACCATTCGATTCAAATTGTTGAACGATCGCATCGAAATACATCACAACGGGAAAGATTTTGATGAAGATGATTTGATGTCAATCACTACTTTTGCCAATACCACCAAACACAACTATCAAGATGTGAATCAAATCGGGAAATTTGGCATCGGGTTTAAGTCTGTTTTTTCTGTTACCGATTCTCCAGAAATACATTGCAAGCCTTATCATTATAAAATCACAGATTACGAAGTGTTGGAAGAAACCAAGCCCCTGGTTCCGGATGCTGGATTCAACACCTTGATTGTTCTTCCATTTAAAAAGAAAGAACAAGCGGAATGTTATAGTGCTGTGAAGCAAGGTTTGGGTAATTTGGATGAGTATTTCCTTATTTTCCTGAAGCAAATCCAACAAATTGAAATCTTCGAGAACGGGAAACTTGCCTCATGCATTGAAAAACAAGAGGTACGGCTTTCTAATAACATTCGCAAACAGACTTTTCTCAAGAAGAAGTTTGCTGCTGAAATCTCTGAGAAGCAAGAAGTGTTTTTGGTTGTTACTATGGCGCTTTCAACCTTAAAATCGCAAAACGAGTTGGCGTTTAAAGTTGATAAAAATGGCGATTCTTTTAAATTTATCGAAATAAGGAATGCACCACTTTTTGCTTTTTTTCCAACAAAGATGATGAGTGGATTGAATTTTTTGGTTCATGCTCCGTTCACCACCAATCCGTTGCGCGATTTTATTCCTTTCGATTTGGCTGTGGCTCCCGAAAACCTGCGACTAGTTGGGGATCTTACGCAACTCTTTATTATATCGCTAAATAGTCTCGATAGAATGGGGTGCTACAGTTTGCATCTTTTGTCACTGCTACCGATACAGACCCCTGTGGAGAGTAGTATGGGAAACGCCAACAATAAAATCTATCGGGAGTTTTATAATGCACTGAAACATTATCTATCGCGAAAGAATACTATTCCGATATCGAAAAGTAAGACTGCTGTTTTTCGAGAGGTGTTGATTCCGGGCGATAAAACAATTTATCTGTTGTTGAAACATGCGGATTTGAAGAAATTATTTCAGAAGAAATATTTTATAGATTCCGAGATAGTGCAAGATGCTTATGCCGAATTGCGCGAATATTTCACAGAAGTTATCCAAATCAAAAGCGGGGATGCCGAAAGCTTTGCTTTTAGAATCGTGGTTACCCCCGATTTTTTAGAAGGCAAAACAATACAATGGCTTGTCAAGTTTTATACGTATGTTCATGCTCATCCGCGGCTGTGGAATGTGCAGCACAAATCGAATTATTTTAATTTGAGGAATGCAGCTATCATACTTACAAACGACAACAAACTTGTTGCTCCATATTCTGAAACGCATCAACCTTCCGTGTTCTTGCCGCATGGAAAAAAGAGCAATCTGCCTGTGGTGCACAAACGTTTATTGAAAAAGACAGCTTGCAAACAATTTTTCAACGATATTGGAATAGGCGAGCCGGAGCTTATGGACGAAATTGAAACCAACATTATACCTCAATTCTCTGAAGATACAACACTATCGAAGAATGTATATTATGCGCAGTTCCGCAAAATTATGTTGGTTTATGAATCGGCTTCCGACATACGAAAAGAAGAAATAATTGAATCGTTAAAAGATAAAGCTTTCATCCTTGCTGCAAACATAGTTGGCGAAATGAAGTATTTGAAGGCGGATGAGGTGTATTTTCATTCGAGTGCTTTTAATACATATTTTAATCAGAGAACAGATATATTCTATATAGAACCAAAACTGTTATTAAATTTTTCTCGAAGGAATCCCACAGTATTTAATATTTTTTTGCAAAAACTTGGGTTGAATACATTTCCAAGAATAAGCACCGACGAGGTGGGGAATATTTCCATTGATGGGTTCAAAAGTTTCCTACAAAATATGGATATGGAGAAATCGAGAGCATTTATCAAATTATTGATTGCAATTGATCGGCACTATTTGACGGATGCGATGAAAACCTATATTTCAAAAGCAAAATGGTTGTTTTCGGACAAAAATGTGCTTGTTGCACCTTCATCCATAAAAGTTGCAGATATCCATAAGAAATATAATTTCAGAAATGGTGAACCGAAAATCTTGGCTAATATGCTGAAATTCGTTAAAAGCGGCAAAGCATCCGAGCAAAATCATTTAGATTGGAACCCGGGGATATCTCCCGAAAAAGTTAGTAATCGTGGTTTGAAGAATCAAATTCCAATTGAATTCCAAGTAACCAACAATTTCTCGCTCATTGCCCAAACATTTACATTATTTCCCATCGGCAACAACTCAAACATTGATTTAGCAACCTATTCGGACGATGATATGGAAAAAATTCAGCAATGGAGTTTGAAGTTTGTGATGTTGCATTTGAAGGCGAAGTATGAAAAAGAACATTATGAAATGAACATTTCAAATGAATCGGAAATTGTGTTGGTGAAGGACAATCGCGTTGAGCAACATATATTTGTGTCGGGCAAAACGGCACTGATGGCTTCGTTTCCAATTGGGGGCAAAGAGTTTTCGGCAATAATTGCTGCCTTAGATGCGGTTGAAAACACGTTTCTCTATTTGGTTTCGTCGGCGGGAAGTGAAGATGCTGAAATAAAAATCTATCCAAATCCATTAAAATTATTTCAACAAGGAACTATCCAAATTACTAGCCCAATATGGATTAGCCCATTATAGGAAAAATAAAAAATAAAAAATATAAAAAAAAAAGCTTGCATATATATATTTTTTCGTATTTTTGTGGAAATTATTTATTAACCAAAAAAAGAAAAAAAAATGAAAAAAATCTACGTTTTAATTGCAATGTTATTTGTGACATCATTTACATTTGCGCAAATGTTTCACGCTGGTTCTGTTACTTCAAGACCTTTTAGTCATGAAATGACAACAGCAAAAGCTACCACAGACACAACAGGGTTGTCAGCAGAATTTCTTCCTGTTTTTGCGGTAGGCTTACAATGTACTTCTTATTCAGATGCTAGTGGTGGTTATTGTTTTGGTGTTAACGGAAATGCTTTCAAAGCCGTTGCTCAAGGTTACACTGCTATTACGCCTCATGCTTTGGGAATTGAAGGTATTATTGTTTGGTATGCAGGAATGAAATATATTTCTTCCAGCGCCACTTCAAAATTAACTTTCAGTATTTTCAACAAACCAGATTCAATTCCTACAACTCAGGTAGGTACTACAAGTGTTGATATGTTAATCAATGCTTGCGACACAAACTTCCTTGCTTTCAATGCAGCTTCTTTCCCTTCATTGGTGGTTGTTAATGCTGATTTTTCGGTTGTTTGTAGTTTATTGGGAACTTTAAATGACACTATTGGTATATTATCTGACCAAGAAGGTGAAGGCGTTGGCTACTCAGCTTTCAAATATGGTACTACTTGGATGACCTACGTAAAAGGTTATGGTTGGAGCAATCCAATTGCACCAAACATTGCTTTGTTTGCAGTTCTTGACAGATTTTATGCTAACATCAATGATGATTATTTCTTCTCAGGTGCTAAAATGTCGTTCGTTAATCCTGCTGTAGATAATTTAGCTGTTAGCTATGCAGTAGAAAACAATTCGAAAGTAACTTTTGAATTGATTGGCATGAATGGTCAAGTTATTTTTAAACAAGATGAAGGCAGCAAAACAAGCGGCAACGTTTATACCATTAACTATAACATCAGCGATTTGCAAGCAGGAACTTATTTCTGCAACCTGAATGTTAACGGAAAACGTTTAATCAAAAAAGTTGTTGTTGAATAATCATTCTTCAAAAAATTAATAAAAAGAGGTTGGCAGATGTCAACCTTTTTTTTATGTCTTATTGAAGAAAACATAACGATTACAGGTATATTTATATATAAAAAATAAAAAACAGGATAGAAATTCAGAAAAATGACATTTAATATGTAGTTTGAAGTCTGTTATTTTACTTATTGTTTATAAATATATATT
>CAIWVT010000646.1 GCA_903916135.1 uncultured bacterium | reverse complement strand
GTCGGTAAGAACCATTTAAAATCCATTTTCATGTCATCTTACGTTGGTAAGTACGCATTAAAATCCATTTTCATGTCATCTTACGTTGGTAAGTACGGTTTAAAATCCATTTTCATAGTATCTTGCCGAGGACTTTGCTTCTTACAATTTTTTTTCATGCTACCTTTAAAAGGTATATATCCAGTATTCAAGAAGTTATATATCAGTGAGAAAATAAATATAAAATAATTTTTTCTATATCACAATTAAAAAGTACTTTTGTACGTTCAAATATAAATGTAAAAAAAAATATTATGGCACAACATACAGGAACAACTATTGTTATTAATCCATTTGACGTACCCATGCACAGCAGCAACAGCAATGCATCGAACATTTCGAGCGGAACGATGGATTCATTGGATACCTATACGGGAGGCAATGCGAAAATTATTGCATTGAAACCTGCCTATAAAATTCTTAATGATACACTACAGGATGAAATAGTTAAACAAGGTAAAGATTTAAAGGAAAGAATTAGTGATTCGTCTGATTTGAAAAAATTTTTAAAGGATTTTCAACCTGAATTAGCCGAATGGGTGCTTCAAATCACCAATGTCTATCGCAAAGACACCACCGATTACGACCGTTTGTTGCATGGTGGTTTGACAAGTTTCTATGTAACAAACCCCCGTAATCGTTTGACTCGTATCAAAGGACTTATTGCAGGCATTGGCGACGACGAAGCTTTGGCTGATTTAAAAATTCAAGTTCAGGCGTATGCCGATTTGTTGAATGACAAAATTCAAAAGCAACGCGGTGAAGCCTCGCAAGTGAAAACCGATACGGCAACTATGAAAACCTGTGTTGACAATGCTTCTGTAGGATTGTTTGTTATTTACGGCACCCTGATTACCGTATTTGCCAACGACCCTTTACAAATAGCAGCATTTTTTCCGATGAATCTGATTTATCAAGCTTCGAATCAAAAAAGTTATACCAAACAGGTTCCAAAAGCCAGTAAACGCAAAATTTGTATTCATACAATTAAGCCCGGCGAAACCTTTTCGATGATCAATAATTATGCTGTTGATTTGCTTGTGGCACTAACTCGCAACGCAAAAACTGAACCTGAGGAATGGTATTTGTTGCCTGCCGGAGCAATGGTTACAAATCAACTCCCCAGTATTTTAGGCAACACAGCTTTTAAATATGTCATGGTGAAAAACGAAGACATTGAAGAAAAAGGTGATATAACTTTTATTATAAACGTTGCGCCGGTTTAGGCAATAAATAGGCTGTGAATTTATTAAAGACGGTTTAATTCCTTGCCATGGAATTGAATTTTTAGGTTAGAAAGCCTACTCGAAAGGGTAGGCTTTTTTTATTGTTCTATTGTTTGATTGTTCTATTGTTGAATTGTTCTATTGCTAAGGTTTCTTAGTGTAACTTTATGCTCTAAGTGCCTTAGTGGTTTTTTTTCTTTACCACAAAGGACTCCTGACCTCCCGACCTCCCGACC
>CAIWVT010000645.1 GCA_903916135.1 uncultured bacterium | reverse complement strand
CAAATTGAGTTTGAAAGAATAATTGAGTCATTGTCTTTTTATCGGCAACAACCGAGCCAATTAGGTGATCTATGATCACACTTGCCTTGTGCGATTGTAAAGATTGCCCATCGCCAAGATGTGCAGTCGGATCGTTATTATGTGCAAGAATTAAAGCGTTAATAACATCTTCAATAGTAGAATTATCGACAGCACTTTTTTGTAATAATCCCCAGTTAATAGTAGGCATTTTTTTTAAAATTAAAAATCCTCGTACACAGTATCATATTCAGCACCAGTTGGCAAAATTGTCGGCGACCAATTTTTTGGTATTTGATAAAATGCTTTTGTAAATTCAACAGCTATATCGTCGCAGTAAGTATCACGCACCCAATTTTGTCCGTTGTGCGTAGCTTTTACATTATCAATATACAATATACCAGTCATGTTGTAAATGTGAAAATAAAGTGTATATCCAATAACAATACTTTCAAGACTAGACAATGTTGCCGTTGCGTTTTTCCAGTCAGCTACAAAATCAAGCGGAATTTCTAAAGTTTTAATAAAGTTGACACCTTGATAACCATACCAAATATCAGCATAAAATTTGGCAAAAGAGCCAGCCCCAACAGATGTCAAATTTGATTTATAATTTAAAGACAAAACCAAAGGCAAAGAAAAAGATTCGAACACTTGAACCGGCTGTCGCTGTCCTTTCGCACCATGAACAGGTTGAGATACCCAATATGAGCTAGGGTGAATTTGTGATAACTGTATTTCATGAGCAGGTGAATTTATAACAATTTTACCGACCCAAGATTGATGAAGTAGCGAAGGCGTAGCAATTCCTGAAATTCCATTTTTTATACGCGCGCACATATCGGACACAAATAAACGATAACCATTTAATTTGCGAGGCACACCGGCATTTGTCCATGCGGTATGTTGTGCAAGTGTCAAACCTTTCCACGCCGTAGCAATTTGCGGAAGTAAAGATTTTTGCGTTAAACCATTTACTCTACGCCGAGAAAAGATTGTCTTTTTTACGGCGACACGCGCGACAGTAAAACGATCAGAAATTTTTAATGCGGAATAATAATCTGATTCAATGGTAGGCAAAACTGAAATATAAGATACTTTTGTCATGGGTATATAATAGCAAATCATTGTCTGCTTGACTACAAGCAGGCTATTTTTAATTGATACCATTTTCGGCAGTAACCGAAAATGGTTGCTTTTAAGAGGTGGCGAATAAATGGAAAAAAAAAAGGAAAAGGCGAGGAAATAGAGGCGTGAGAATACACGCCACCATTTTTATATTTAAAAGGGCGTTTTAATACCACCCCCTACACTTTGGTTTTTAAATTTATATAGCTAGTCGTGGGGGTGGTTTAATTATTTTATTTAAATTAGAGGTGTGGTAGTTTTATTTTTTTTTTACATCTGCCGTTTTTGTTTTAATTTTGGCTTTTATCGGAAAAACGGCTTTTGATTTTGAGTTGAGAGGCTTGTCTTTTTTTTTAGATGATCAGACTGTCGTATATTTTTCACATTGAAAAGTTTTGTTTTAAAGTTACCAGTTACCGGTTCCGATTTTAAATTTTAGATTTATGGTTTTTATCTTGTGTTGAAACATTATATGTTTTTTTTGAGACTGTTTTCCGCTCGGTTCTGTTTGGATTAACTTGTTTTTTGCGAAAAACGAAAAAACGACGAAAATTAAAAAAAGGGCTTAAAATATGCGTATTTTAAGGGCTAAATTTGCCCCACAAGGCCCGGCAAAGGGCGCTTGTGGGTGTTTCATCGTGGAAAAAAAGGCAAAAGCCAAAAGCCCCCGGGCGATCCGGCTATCCGGTAAGAAAAAAAAAGTCAGAAATAAAAAAAGGATACTTTTCTGCGGAAAAGTCCGCAAAATAAGTGGGATGCCTAAGACGGCAAGATGAAAAAAATGGAAGGTGTCGCCGACAATGACGGCGACACGCTTTTAAAAATTGTGCAAGGCGGGCGGAAAAAGCTTTTGCAATAAAAGAAGGAAACTGCCAAAAATACTTCTGAAGGGTCGATTTTTTCCGCAGAAAAAACTTCAGAAGTATTTTTGGCAGGGTCGATTTCCTTCTTTTATGATAACTACTAGGCATTTCTATTTTTGCGAAGGTTCGTTCTTTTTTTTTGTCGCAACAAAAAAAACCGAGCAAAAAAATAGAATACAATCAAAAGCTTTTTCCGCCCGCCTTGCACAATTTTTAAAAGCGTGTCGCCGTCATTGTCGGCGACACCTTCCATTTTTTTCATCTTGCCGTCTTAGGCATCCCACT
>CAIWVT010000644.1 GCA_903916135.1 uncultured bacterium | reverse complement strand
TAAACCTTATGGGTTGAAAGGCCAAATAAACCGGGGCTTGAGGGTGGCTCGCCCAAACCCGGAGGGTAGGCTGATTAAGTCCGTTTGCGAAAACGGAACAAGATAAATGATAGAACACGACAGAACCCGGCTTACAGAACCAAGCCTGAAACGGCATTAGACATCTACGATGGATAATGCCGTTTTTTATTATTTCTTTTTGTAATATATAATGTTCTTATCTGTTACTAAATAATCACCTTTTTCATTATACGTAAAGCTTTTTATTTCATGTAAAGGTATCACCTCATTCAATTGCAATATATTGTATTGACAAACAGCTTCAATAGTTTTACTTGATGAAAACTTATGGCTCTGATCTTCAGATGAATTGTCGACAGTTACCGAAAATTTATCACCGTTTTCTTTAACTTCAATAGAGCTGGTAACATGAGAACGCTCATCCTGATGGACCCAGATGCCGATATATTTACTACCATCTGATTTTGTACTGCACGAAAAAAATATGAAGGATGCTAAAAATATAACAGATATTCGCATTGTAATTTTTTCAGATTTCATGTTTGTAAATTTAAGGAGTTAGTATTATTTTATTAAATGCTTGAATTCCTGGGGGTACAACACTTGCTTTATCTAGTCTGGCAAAAGCTTTTGATATATCTTCAATGGGTGGAAAAAGAATGCCAGGTCCTTTTTCAGTTTTAAAATATAGATAAATACCATGAGCCAAACGCATAAGTATTTCTTTTTCCTTTAGCCGTAGTAATGCTTTCTTAACGCTTTCTGGGGTGCCATAATCCAAGAAGTCATCAACAAAAAGAACACTTCCCTCTGGTAATGATTTTAGTGCATTGGCAATTTTATTTTCAATAATAGATCTTCCCATATAAATAGTTTCGTTCCAAATTTAGTGAATATTGGGGACGAAAAAGATATATTTTTGAAAAAAAGTTAAAATTTTATTGAAAATACAATCTATAATTTGATATAGTTTGCTGGTTTTTGAAAATTAATTTCGGTGTTTTTTTTATACTTTAAAAAAAAAGTATGGCCTTAATAATTTTAAAAAGGATACCCAATAGCAACATTTAATATCAGGTTCTCCTTTCTCCATGAAGGGTTTCCAAGACTGATTTGATTAGTTACCCATTTGTTGTTTTGTTCCAGCCAGGGTTTTCTTAAGGGGGTAGCAAGGTCGAAGCGCAAGATAAAAAATGAAACATCTACCCTTAACCCTAAGCCAGTTCCAACAGCAAGCTCATCAATACATTTTGAAAATATAAAGGGACTGCCGGTATGTGCAGGATTTGATTTGGACAACCATACATTACCGGCATCAGCAAATAAAGCCCCTTTAAAAAAGCTGAAAATGTTAAAGCGATATTCTGCATTGGCTTCTAATTTTACATCGCCTCCTAATTGTAAAAAACCATTACTATTAGAAGCCTGATGGTATGTTCCCGGTCCAACAGAATTAATGGAGAAGGCGCGAATGCTGTTAGGCCCCCCACTGAAAAATTGCTTGCTGTAAGGTAACGAAGAAGAGTTTCCATAGGTCATGGCATCACCCATAAAAATTCGTAAGGCCAACTTGTTTTTATCTCTGAAATTGTAATAAGCGCGTCCATCAATACTTAATTTGGTGTATTGCGAATAGATAGAACCTGCAACTTTTAATGGGTTATCTGATGATATTTTTTCTCCTGCCATTGATTTTGCTAAAGAAAATATATTTCCCGCAGCTTCTGTTGAAAAATGCAAGAAATATTGCATCTTTTTCTCCTGAATTACTTGTTCATTGTAGGTATAGGCGTAACTTCCTCCGGCTATAAATTGCTCTTCATAACTTTTCTTAAGAAAGGGGTTTGAGGCTAACAGATCAGTAAATGTC
>CAIWVT010000643.1 GCA_903916135.1 uncultured bacterium | reverse complement strand
TGGTGGAGGAATTTTTGGAATTTATATATTTGAAAAAAATATCTATACAAAAACCTTATCTGAATTAATAAAAAAACACTATCTTTGCATCATGTTAAGTTCACAGCAAGAAATAATAATAAAAAATACTTTGTCAAAGTATAGTCCTTCCTTAGTGGGGATATTTGGTTCGTATGCCCGCAATGAGCAGACGATCTCAAGTGATATTGACATTCTTATTGATTTTGAACAAAAGGTAACTTTGTTGGATTTGATAGGATTAGAGCAGGAACTTAGCGAATTGTTGGGCATTAAAGTGGATTTAGTTACCGTGAAATCGGTCAATGAGCAATTGAGATTATATATTCAAAAAGATTTAATCAGAATTGTGTAATGAAAAAAGATGCCATCATATATCTCAAGCATATTCTTGATTGCATAAACAAAATCAAGGAATATACTAAAGGTATAAATGAAGCGGAATTTCTGAAAAGCACACTTATACAAGATGGCGTAATACGAAATTTTGAAATCATTGGAGAAGCCACAAAACAATTAGACCAAGATTTCAGAGTGAAATATCCTCAAATTGAATGGAAAAAATTAGCAGGAATGCGCGACAAGTTAATTCACGATTATATAGGTGTTGATTTATGGGCAGTATGGGGAGTTGTAGAAACTATTCTGCCTGATTTGGATATTCAGATTACTAAAATTATTGAAATAGAAAGCTCGCAACAAAACTAAAAAAACGCGGATATGTAATTGACAATCTAAGTCAAAAAACACACTTCTCATTTTTGTTCACATGGCTTTGTCAATAAAAAATCAAATAAATATATTCTAATTCAAAAAATATAAGTACTTTTACCTACGTTTAATTTTAAAATCAGAAATTATGAGCAAAGAGAAATCCGTAAAAAAAGAAGACAAGAAAAAAGCTACCAAGTCTCTGAAAGAAAAGAGAGACGACAAAAAAGCTAAAAAAGCGAACAAACAATAAAAAAAAGTCCTTCGGGACTTTTTTATTTGTTTGGAAAATGAAAATCAAACAATTTCGTTACTTATTTTTGCAGTGTTATTAAGTTTTAGTAATTTTGCCGCAGAAATCACAAAGTGAAATTTATAAATTTGTTTTATGTCAGGACACAATAAATGGTCAACCATTAAAAGAAAAAAGGGAGCCTTGGATTCCAAACGCTCCAAAATCTTTTCAAGAATTATTAAAGAAATCAGCATCGCCGTCCGCGAAGGCGGTCCCGATGCCGACGGCAACCCCAAATTGCGCTTGGCGATTGCCAATGCCAAAGGTGCCAACATGCCTAAAGAAAATGTGCAACGCGCCGTGAGCAAAGCTTCCGACAAAGATGGCTCCACCTATTCGGAAGTAACTTATGAAGGCTATGGCGCACATGGCGTAGCAATTTATATTGAATGTGCAACCGATAATATTCAACGAACGGTTGCCAACATCCGTTCCTATTTCAACAAACATGGTGGAAGCCTTGGCACCAATGGCTCCCTGAGTTTCATCTTCGACCGCAAAGGCGTATTTCGCATTCCATTAGGAACGATTGACCCCGATGAATTCGAAATGGAAGTGATAGATGCCGGTGCAGAGGATATCTCTTATGAAGACGACACCATCGTGATTACAACCGAATTGGAAAACTTTGGTTCGATGCTCAAAAAACTGGAAGAAATGAAACTCGAAACCGAAAGCGCCGAGTTGCAAAGAATCCCCAAGACATTTGTTGCCTTAGAGAAAGATGCAGCGCAGAAAGTGTTGAAATTGGTTGATATTTTTGAAGATGACGATGATGTGCAAAGCGTATATCACAATCTTGAATTGACCGACGAGCTTTTAGCCGAACTATAAATAATGGTATAATACTAAAAAGAAACCTCCTTGCAAATGGGAGGTTTTTTGTTTTTCACTCGATAAATTTCTGTAAGATGAAAAAAATAATCTTCTCGCTCTTTGTAATGCTTTTTTGTATTGCAAATATCAAAGCCCAAGACTTTAACAAACGTATGTTCGACGAAAAAAAGCAAACAGATATGATGATTGGCAATTGCACCCGCGATGGAATTCTGAGTTGTGAGTTTGTAAGTAATTATAATGAAGAATATCCTGCTTATCAGCCAAAGGAAATCGTAGTTGATTCCATAAAAGCGTTGATTAGCACTATCAAATGTGTAATCATCTTAGGAACGTGGTGTGGCGACAGCAAAGAGCAAGTGCCTCGTTTCCTCAAGATTTTGGACATTTTGAAAATACCCATGAGTGATATAACATTCATCTGCGTTGACCGCGAGAAATCTGCTCCGGGCATGAATGTCAAAGAAAAATATCTCTTAGAAAAAGTCCCGACTTTTATTTTCTATCGTAAAGATGGTGAAATCGGACGCATCATCGAAACACCCAAAACAACTTTGGAACAGGATGTGTTGAATATCCTGAAAATTAAGTAATCTTCCGAAGGATTTCTTTTTGTTTTTCTTCAAATCCGGGCTTGCCAAGCAAAGCAAACATATTATTTTTATAAGCCTCCACCCCGGGTTGGTCAAAAGGATTCACCCCAAGCATGTAGCCGCTAACGCCACATGTGAACTCAAAGAAATAAAGCAGTTCGCCTAAATTATATTCGTTCATTTCAGGCAGATGAATATCTATGATAGGAACTCCGCCATCCGTATGAGCAATAGTAGTGCCTAAAGCTGCCATTTTGTTTACGTCGTTGATGCGTTTATTTGCCATGAAATTCAATTCGTCAGCATCTTCATCTACAAAGGGTACCTTGAGTGTATGTTTAGGGGCATCTATATGCAACATAGTTTCAAAAACCATACGTTTGCCATCCTGAATATATTGCCCAAGCGAATGTAAATCGGTAGTAAAGTTGACTGAAGCCGTAAAAATGCCTTTATGATCTTTTCCTTCGCTTTCGCCAAAGAGTTGTTTCCACCATTCAGAAAGATAATGCAGATTGGGCTGATAGCTAACAAATATCTCTACTGATTTTTTATCACGATACAACATATTTCGAGCAGCAGCATACATACAAGCAGGATTCTCTAATAGGTCGGAAGATGTGTATAATTCTTTTTGCATCTGATCCGCTCCAAGCAGCAATTTTTCAATGTCAAAACCTGCCATAGCAATTGGCAGCAAACCAACCGGCGTCAATACGGAGTATCTGCCACCCACATCGTCAGGTATCACAAAAGTGGTATAACCTTCCTTGTCGGCAAGTTTTTTTAAAGCACCTTTTTCTTTATCCGTTATCGCCGTGATGCGGTCTTTAGCATTTTTCTTTCCATATTTCTTTTCGAGATGATTTTTAAGTAAACGAAATGCAAGGGCAGGTTCGGTGGTGGTTCCTGATTTAGAAATAACAATGATGCTATACTCTTTCGTGTTTAAAAGTTCGAGCAAATCAAAAAGATAATCTTCGCTGATATTTTGACCTGCGTAAATAATTTCGGGCGTATCATTTTTTTGAAAACTATGGAAATTAGAACTGAGGGCTTCTATAACGGCACGTGTTCCAAGATAAGAGCCTCCAATGCCAACCACAACTACAATTTCGGATTGCTGCTGAATTTTTTTTGCTTCAATATTGATTTCTTTTATAAGAGTCGAATTTAAAGTTTCTGTAGCAAGTAGCAACCAACCCAAAAAATCATTACCTTTGCCTGTTTTCTGAATCAGTTGACTATATGACAAATTAATATCATTTTGAAGAGTTTCAAAAGCTTTATTATCAACCAAGTCGAAAATTCTGCTACCATTTACTTTAAGAGTTGACATATTATGTTAATTTTGACGTGAAATGTATTAGTGTAAATAAAAACGCAAAAGTAAAAAAAAAGAGCGGATAAACCGCTCTTTAAAAATTAAAACCAAAAATTAAAAACTCAAAAAAACTTTGAATAAATCTGAATTTCTCTATGAAAAAGTACTCGTATTTTTCTGATGTAAAAGTACTATATATAAAGCCTTGAATAAGTTAATTATAGTTAATGTTCCTTAATAAAAGTTAAAGTGTTGAATTGATCTGTAAACATGAATAAAAGAGCCATATATCTTGTGATAGTTTTGATGTCTTTTGCTGTTATTGTATTATTTGGCATCCAAATTTACTGGATGAAAAATGCGATAACCTTAAAAGAAGTGAATTTTTCGCGCAATGTGAAGGATGCGATGACGAATGTAATTTATAAACTCGAAAAGCTTGAAGTTGCTGATCGAGTTCGCTCAAAAATGTATAGAACTAAGCAAGGAAAAAAGATTCTGAACACTATTGATTCTATTAATAGAATTTATGCTAAAGAGATTGATGCTCAAAAATCGGATACATCAAGAAAAGATTCTAATCATTTATCGAAAAATATTTTTAATGTCACAAGTGAGAAAATAAATGTGACCGTTTTGCAAGAACATACCGGCGAAATTATTAAAACCTACGACACGACAATAGTAACAATTCAAAAGCCGATGCTTGCCCATGATGCGAGCACTTCTGTCTTAAGCGAAATGCCCTCCCTATCTTTTGGAATTGATAGTGTATTGTCAAGTGAGTTTCAAGGAGTAGAAACTAATATTAATAAATATCTCGACAAAAGTACATTGGTGAATGATGTCTTTGATGATTTGTTTAATCTGAAGCATTATGATGCCATTGAGAATCGTTTGAACTTTATCGTGCTGGATTCACTTATTCGTAATGAACTTCGGAATGGAAATATATTTACGGAATACGAATTTGGAGTTTATAGTCCACTTCGAAACATTATGGTAATAGAGAAAACAGGTCATTATCATAAACGATTGCTTGAAGAAGGTTATGCGTTTAATATGTTTCCGCGTGATTTATTTATGACTCCCGAATATATAATGATTTATTTTCCGAATAAATCTATTTATTTGTTTTTTCAGATGTGGAAAATGATAGCTGTTTCAGTGATATTGATTTTGGCGATAGCGCTATCCTTTTTATATACTGTCACGACAATCTTTAAGCAAAAACGACTGTCGGAAATGAAGAACGATTTTATAAATAATATGACTCACGAATTTAAAACGCCAATATCTACTATTTCGCTTGCATGTGAAGTTTTGGTAGATAAAGATGTTGAAAAAGATATGCAGTTCCAAGATAATTACATCAATATTATCAATGAAGAGAATAAACGACTTGGGGCTATGGCGGAGAAAATTCTTCAAACTGCCGTAATTGAAAAAGGTCAGCTCAAACTGCATAAAGAGCTTATCAATGTGCATCAAATCATTGAAGATGTTATAAACAGTATAAAAATACAGATTGATTATAAAAACGGTCAACTTATTTCGGAAGCTACTGCACGCAATTATTATATAAAAGCGGATAAGACACATATTACAAACGTAATTTATAACGTTATAGATAATGCTATTAAATATACTCCTGAAAAACCAATCATAAATATCAATACTGTGAGTAATCAAAAAGGTGTTATCATCAGTATTTCTGATAATGGCATTGGAATCAGCAAAACAAATCAGAAAAAGATATTTGATAAATTATACAGAGCCTCGACGGGGAATATTCATAACGTTAAGGGTTTCGGCTTAGGATTGCACTACGTGAAAACCATTGTTGAATTTCATGAGGGAACAGTTTCAGTTGAGAGTGAATTAAAAAAAGGAACAAAAATAAAAATTTTCTTACCATTTGAAAATAAAAATTAAACCACTATGATGAAAAAGAATATTAAAGTATTGCTTGCCGAAGATGACGATAATTTAGGCAATATTCTAAAAACTTATTTAGAGGCAAAGGGCTATTCAACCACTATTGCAGTGAACGGCGAAGAAGCTATTGCTGCATTTTCGAAAGAGGCATTTGATTTTTTCATTCTTGATGTAATGATGCCGGTCAAAGACGGTTTCACGGTTGCTAAAGAGATTCGAAAAAAAGACAAGAAAGTTCCGATTTTATTCTTGACGGCAAAATCAATGCAAGACGATGTGCTGAAAGGATTTCAAACCGGAGCTGATGATTATATCACCAAACCGTTTAGCATGGAAGTTTTGTTGATGAGAATGAGTGCTATTATTCGGAGATCAGCAACTATTGATAAAAAAACAAATTTGACAGCAATATTTAAGTTGGGAAATTATACCTTTGACAATAACCGACAATTATTGACTATTAATGATAAAGAACAAAAGCTTACTTCTAAAGAAGCAGAATTGCTGAAACTCCTATGTGACAATGCCAATGATGTGCTCGATAGAAGCCTTGCCTTGAAAGAAATTTGGCACGACGACAGCTATTTTAATGCAAGAAGCATGGATGTTTACATTACAAAACTTAGAAAGTATCTGAAAGAGGACGAAAGCATTGGACTTATAAACGTTCATGGCACAGGCTTTAAGTTGGTTGGCAATATTGAATGCATTTAAAATAGCCTTGTATTGCTCATGTCGGTTAAAATGTGTACTTTTGCACGCTTAAAAAAATAATAAATGGAAAATACTATGGTAAACACACAAATCCCCTTCAAAGTTGCTGATATTAGTTTAGCAGATTGGGGTCGTAAAGAAATAGAAGTTGCAGAAAAAGAAATGCCGGGCTTGATGTCCTTACGTGAGAAATTTGGCAAGGAAAAGCCTTTGAAAGATGTTCGAATTTCAGGTTCATTACACATGACAATTCAAACTGCCGTGTTGATTGAAACTTTAGTTGAGCTTGGCGCTAATGTTCGTTGGGCAAGTTGTAATATTTTTTCTACACAAGATCATGCAG
Source organism: uncultured bacterium (assembly GCA_903916135.1). Taxonomy (GTDB): domain Bacteria; phylum Bacteroidota; class Bacteroidia; order Bacteroidales; family CAIWKO01; genus CAIWKO01. The sequence goes on along the minus strand of CAIWVT010000643.1, from coordinate 3,132 downwards.
CAGCAGCCATCGCAAAAGCAGGTGTTCCTGTCTTTGCTTGGAAAGGTGAATCTCTTGAAGAATATTGGTGGTGTACCTATCAAGCGTTGAGCTTTCCGGAAGGAAAAGGTCCACAGTTGATAGTGGATGATGGAGGCGATGCCACTTTGCTTATTCATAAAGGATTTCAAGCGGAAAATGATGCGACGATTTTAAATGTTGAAGCAGGCAATCAAGAAGAACAAGTCATTCTAAATATGCTTAAACAAGTTTTAGCGGATGAACCACAAAGATGGCACAATGTGGTGAAAGAATGGAAAGGCGTTTCTGAAGAAACTACAACAGGGGTTCATCGTTTGTATCAAATGATGGAAAAAGGCGAGTTGTTGATTCCTGCCATCAATGTTAATGATTCTGTTACCAAATCAAAATTTGATAATCTTTACGGATGTCGTGAATCCTTGGCTGATGGAATCAAGCGTGCTACCGATGTGATGATAGCCGGAAAAGTGGTTGTTGTTTTAGGTTATGGCGATGTGGGTAAAGGTTGTGCAAGATCAATGCAGTCCTATGGTGCAAGAGTAATCGTTACTGAAATTGATCCAATTTGTGCACTTCAAGCAGCCATGGAAGGCTTTGAAGTTTCGACTATCGAAGACGCCTTACATGAAGGAAATATTTATGTAACAACAACAGGAAATCGCGATGTGATTACTGTGGAGCACATGATGATGATGAAAGATCAGGCAATCGTATGCAATATCGGTCATTTCGACAATGAAATTCAGGTAGACAAACTTGATGCTATGTCAGGAATTACTAAGATTACTATCAAGCCTCAGGTTGATAAATATATTTTTCCTGATGGGCATGCCATATTTATGCTTGCCGAAGGTCGCTTGGTGAATCTCGGTTGCGCTACAGGTCATCCTTCATTCGTGATGAGTAATTCGTTCACAAACCAAACCCTTGCACAAATAGATTTATGGAAAAACAAAGATATCTATAAAGTGGATGTGTATCGTTTGCCTAAATATCTTGATGAAGAAGTTGCTCGTTTACATCTTGAGAAAATTGGTGTAAAACTTACGAAACTCACTAAACAACAATCGGATTATATTGGCGTACCCATCGAAGGTCCTTACAAAGCGGATCACTATAGATATTAATCGTTATTGATTGAATTTAATATTCTTAAAGAAGCCGATTGTTTTTATACAATCGGTTTTTTTATAGAATCTAAACTTTAAAAGCACTAATCTGATTTTTTTTTCTCATATTTGCATTTTAAATTAATCCTCATGCAGAAAAAGTTTTCTCAGTACATTTCTTTTTTCGGAATTCTTTTCGTGATGCTCTTCATTGTGTCATGTGCTAATATTGTGGCTCCAACAGGAGGACCGCAGGATGTAACACCCCCGCTCGTTAAATCCTTTGAACCTTTAAACTATGCATCAAACTTTAAAGAGCGAAAAATAAAGATAACTTTCAACGAGTTTGTCTTGATTGCTGATCAAGTCAATCAGATTGTTGTTTCTCCACCTCCTGCCGAAGAGTTTGAATATATCATTCGAGGCAAATCACTCCTTATAAATCTATCAAAAGAGCTTAAAGATTCCGTAACCTACACGATTTACTTTGGAGAATCTATAAAAGACATCACCGAAGGCAATACTTTGACAGGACTTGAATATGCCTTTTCTACCTGCAATTATATTGATTCATTAAGTGTTTCAGGAAGCGTTACGGATGCTTTTACCTTAGAGCCAAGCAAGAATGTCTATGTGTTATTGTATCGTTCTGTGGCTGATTCTGCACCTATGAAACATAAGCCCGATTATGTTACTAAAACGAATGCAAACGGTTTGTTTTCATTGAGTAATTTGGCAAATACACCTTATAGAATCTTTGTTTTATCTGATATGAATAACGATTTAATGTATAATCTGCCTACGGAAGCGATAGCATTTACTGACAGTTTGATTACACCTCAATATATTCCAAGGACAAAAGATACTGTAGCAAGCAAGAAGGATACTATCACTGCAAAAAAAGATTCCATACCACCTCCAACCATAATCAAACAAACACACCTTAAGATGTTTGTGCCAACCGATACCACGCAGAAACTTTTGCAAGCACGTTCGAACAAATATGGGCAGTTCAAACTCGTTTTTAGATATCCAACAACAAATCTAAACATTCAAGTTCATAACCGCAAACTACCTGCTGAATGGAAGCTTGATGAATATTCTATAAAAAAAGATACACTCATCGCTTGGCTTTTAAATCCTGAGATTGATACCTTGAAGTTTTCAGTGTTTGATAATGGGGTTTTTATTGATTCTGTTGACTTGTCTATAAAGCAGAAGAGTACCGAAAATGGATCAAAAAAACCTTCGGGAAAAGGTAGTCCGATGGATGATAATTCGGTAAAGCCTATCGTTTATTTTAATGCGAAGGCTTCCGGTTCTCTTCCCTATTATGTGCCTTTAAAGATTAGTGTTTCGAATCCTGTTGATAGTACAGATTTCTCAAAGATAATCCTCTCGGAGAAGATTGATAGCAACTTTAAAGCACTCCCATTAGAAATTAAAGCTTCTGAAACAGGGATAAAACGACATTTTTTTATCAACCAAAAATGGAAAGCAAAAACCACGTATCAGATTCTTGTGTTGCCGGGAGCATTCAAAAATATCTATGGTAGCAAAAACGACACGACAAAGATTACCTTCACACCAAACACCGTTGAGGATTATGGTCGCTTGTTGTTTACATTCAAAACTGCAGACATCCATGCACCTTATATATTACAGCTCTTAAATGATAGTAAAGCGGTTATTGCTGAGAAAAGCACCACCAAATCAGGGCAGCTTATTTTCGACAATCTACCTCCGGCTTCTTACCACCTAAGAATTATTCGTGATGCGAACAATAATGGGAAATGGGATTCGGGTGATTATTTGCGAAAGATTCAACCCGAAGCGGTGTTTTCATTCCCTGAAGTGATAACAATTAGAGCCAATTGGGACTCCGATTTTGAGTTCACGCTTTAGGTTTTTTCTCTCTTCTTGTTCCCAACACCAAGCCCAATACGAAAAGCATAAAAAGAAGAGATACCACAAAGATACAAAGACTCCAAGACACAAAGAC
>CAIWVT010000642.1 GCA_903916135.1 uncultured bacterium | reverse complement strand
TTCCTGTTCATCCTGATCATACCATCCCGTTTCGGGCGAAGTTTGCCCAGAAGAAACAATATGTTCAATGCGGATATTTTTAGTTGAATGAAGGATGGTGCACATCTCTTCACGGGCACTGTCGGGCAGGTTCTTTAGTATGTTTCCTTCGTTGTGATGCATCGCCTAATAATAATCTTCCAAAATTCCTTTCCCCTGACGCGTGATTTCGGGTTCGCCCGAAGTGCAATCCACAATGGTGGAAGCAGTGTTATCTCCAAATCCGCCATCAATCACCATATCCACTAATTTCAAAAACTTTTCGTGTATCAATTCGGGGTCGGTTGTATATTCCACAATGCTGTCTTCATCTCGAATGGATGTTGACATAATGGGATTGCCCAACAAACGCACTATTTCGCGAGCGATATTGTTATCAGGTACACGAATACCGATGGTTCTTTTCTTGCTGTGAAAGATCTTTGGAACATTATTATTTGCTTCCAAAATAAAGGTGAACGGACCGGGCAATGCTTTTCGCATCAAACGAAAGATATTATTGGGAATTGGCTTGGTATATTCGGAAATATGACTGAGGTCGTAGCAAATAAAAGAAAAGTTCGCTTTTTCGATGCTGATACCTTTCACCTGCGAAATACGTTCGATGGCTTTTGGTTTAAGAATATTACATGCCAAACCATACACCGTATCCGTAGGACAAATTATAATACCATTGTTGTTCAAACAATCAACTACTGTTTTTAATGGACGTTCAGCAGGATTTTCTGGATGAATTTTTACAAGCATCTTATATACATAAAAAAATGGGTAAGCTACTTATATCGCACCGCTACAACTGCTTATCCTTGCTTCCTTCCGGATCTGGGGGGGTTCACAGGAGCTGGTCGTATAAGACTTACCCGCTGCAAAAGTAAAAAAAATATCTGTATTATCGCAAAAAATATTAATTTTGTTTCAAAATAATTTTTATAACCATGAACAATAACAAAGAATTCTTCAAATCAGCATTAATTGCCGGACTCATTATGACTGGCGTTTTAGTCTTAACCGATATGGTTGTCTATGCATTAGACTTTATGGAACATACCTTCCTGGTCGGATTAGTAACCTTAGCGATTTCCGTAACGTGTTATATTTATTTTGGAAGAAATTATCGGAATAAGTATTTAGGTGGATTTATGACCTATGGAAAAAGCTATTTGTTTATAATAAGTATGGCGGTAGTATTTGGCTTGATTTATGGCGTATATAACTATATATTTTTAGCCTTCTTCGATCCCGAAAGATTGCAACAGATAATTGAAATACAATTAAACAGCATGCAAGCCTGGGGTATGCCGGACGATATCTTGGCGCAACAAGAAGAAAAAATTCGAAGCAGTACCACAGTCTTATCAACGAGTTTATATTCTATTTTAGGTGGAATAATGAATGGTGTACTATTTGGGTTGATTGTTGCGTTGTTTGTTCGGAAGAAAGAAAAAATTAGCGACGTATTTTAAATCATATCAAACCAAATTATGGATGTATCAATAGTAATTCCTTTATATAACGAAGAGGAATCCTTGCCCGAATTGACCGCTTGGATCAAACGGGTGGTGGATGCCAATCATCTCACCTACGAAATAATGTTGGTGGATGATGGCAGCACGGACAGTTCTTGGCAGGTGATTGAAAACCTCGTGAAGGAGAATCCCAATATCAGAGGCATAAAATTCCGCAGAAACTATGGGAAATCGGCAGCACTCAACATTGGCTTTGAAGCGGTGCAGGGCGATGTGGTGATTACCATGGATGCCGATTTGCAAGACAGCCCCGACGAAATCCCCGAACTCGTTCGGATGATAATGGAAGATGGCTTCGACATGGTTTCGGGATGGAAAAAAGTGCGCCACGACCCTTCGCTCACAAAAAATATCCCTTCCAAATTCTACAATTGGATGACGAGCAAAATGTCGGGCGTGAAACTGCACGACCACAATTGCGGATTGAAAGCCTACCGAAAGAACGTGGTGAAAAGCATCGAAGTGTATGGCGAGATGCATCGCTACATTCCTGTCATCGCCAAATGGGCAGGCTTCAAGAAGATTGGCGAGAAAGTGGTGGAACATCGCAAGCGCAAATTCGGTGTCACCAAATTCGGCATTAATCGTTTTGTGAATGGTC
>CAIWVT010000641.1 GCA_903916135.1 uncultured bacterium | reverse complement strand
CGATTCAGATAGACCTCGTGAACGTTATGATGATAAACGCAGTCGGGATGATAGCAAGTATTCTGATAGGAAACCCTATAAATCAAGAGATACGGAACGAAACGATTCGGATAGACCTCGTGAACGTTATGATGATAAACGCAGTCGGGATGATAGCAAATATTCGGACAGGAAACCCTATAAATCGCGGGACGAGGACAGAAGTGGCTCTGACAGACCTATTGAACGTTATACGGATAAAAGAAATCGGGACGATGCGGATAAGAAACCTTATAAGTCGCGCGATACAGAACGGAGTGATTCGGATAGACCTATTGAGAAATATGTGGATAAACGAACTCAGGAGGAGAAAGATCGCATATCATCAAAGCCCTATAAACGTTTTGATGATGACAACAATTTTTCGGAAGGGGATAAAAGGAAGCGTGCCCGTATAGTTGAGGAGAAAACCTATCAAGCTAAGGCGCGCGAACGTAAAGAAGTAGAGGTATTGGTGAAAGATAATACCTACTCAAAGCGTCCTTCGTTTAAAAAGTCATCAGATGGGGGAGTTCGTTTGAATAAGTTTATAGCAAACGCTGGTGTGTGCTCGCGCAGAGAAGCCGACACCTTAATTGAAACAGGTGCGATTACTATCAATGGCATAATTATAACCCAATTGGGCACGAAAGTGATGCCAAATGATGAAGTGCGCTTAGGCGATCAGCTTTTACGCGGAGAGCAACTGCAATATTTGCTTTTGAATAAGCCTAAAGGTTATATCACTACGACGGATGATCCTCAGGAGCGCAAAACAGTGATGCTGATTGTGGAAAAGGCATGTAACGAACGAGTGTATCCTGTGGGCAGATTGGATAAGAACACTACGGGTTTATTGCTGTTTACCAATGATGGTGATTTGGCTAAGAAACTTACGCATCCGAAACATCGAATCGAAAAGGTGTATCATGTGGAGTTAGATAGAGTTTTGACAAGTACAGATATGCAAAAGATAGCTGATGGTATGGAACTTGAAGATGGATTTATTCAGGTGGATGGCATTGCTTATGGGGAAACTAAAAGGGAATGTGGTATAGAATTACACTCGGGCAAGAATCGTATTGTGAGACGCATTTTTGAAAGCCTTGGTTATGGTGTTGAGAAGCTCGATAGAGTAGTGTTTGCGGGATTAACAAAGAAAGAATTGCCCCGCGGGAAATTTAGATTTTTAAGTGCAGACGAAGTAAACATATTACGTAGGATACAGTAAAGGTTTTTGCTGCTGCACAGCCAAGCTTGTTATTAAGCTTGATAAAACAAAGATGCGTTACGACTGTCTAAACGTTACGGTTTGCTTTAGGCAAAAATGGGTGCTGAACGTATGATGGCGTTCGGCACTGTTTTTTTTATTGGAGAGGGTTAATTGGTATGTGGAAAAAGTTTTTTATTTTTGCGGAGTAAATTATAATAGTTAAGCCACTATTATGGAGGCAAGGAAAAAATCAACTAACATAATTGATGAGTGAAATCTTTAAAAATCTTACTATTTATAAAAAGTGTTATATGAATAAATGGAATTTTTGTTTTATTTTTTTATCAGTCATAACCATTGCCACACAAGCGCAGCATGTATATATACCTGATACAAATTTTAAAAAGGCATTACTAAAAAAGGGTGTTGACACAAATAAAGATAATGAAATACAGCTTAATGAGGCAAAGACGGCTGATTCATTAGAAATTGGCTGGCAAAACATCAGAGACCTAACTGGCATAGAGGCATTTTCTGCTTTGAAGTTTTTATTTTGTGGAAGTAATTTGCTCACAAGCCTCGACCTAAGTAAGAACAAAATGTTGAGGGAATTATATTGTTATAATAATAAGCTTTCAACCATTAAGGTGAATGAAAATTCAAACTTGTTAGCCTTATATTGCTCGAACAATCAGCTTAAAGAAGTTAATGTTGATGGGTGTACTTATTTGCAGGTTTTTGTATGTTATAACAATCTGCTTTCGACATTAAAAGTTGATAAAAATATCAACTTACGAGTATTGAATTGTGATGATAATCAACTTTCGACTCTAAAAGTGAATAAAAATTATGCTTTAACAAACCTATCTTGCTCTCATAATGAATTGACAGATTTGGAAATAAGCAATAATTACAACTTACATGAATTGTTTTGCGCGGCTAATAATATCTCAGAACTTAATATTAGTAAAAACACAAGTTTAGAACGGTTAAATTGCAAGAACAATCCAAATTTAATCAAAATATGTATGCAGAAAACCCAATTAGAATTGGTATCTAATAATTCTAATAAATGGGAAATTGATAAGGTGGTAGTTTTGAGTAGCGATTGCAATTAACACGAATAAAATATGTCCTAAATCAAAAACCTACATACGATGCACCACACCGAAGACGACAAAACTACAGGAATCTATATCCGAAAAGTGTTGGAATATATTCAAAACAACCTCGAGGGAGACCTTTCCTTGCAACGATTGGCAGATGTAGCCCATTATTCGCCCTTTCATTTTCAGCGCATGTTTACGCATTTTGTGGACGAAACACCCAAACAATATGTCATCCGCTTGCGCTTGGAACGCATAGCACATTACTTGCGAGTTTTTCCCGATGTTCCCGTTTCCGACCTCGCCGACAGGAGCGGATTCACCTCCCTTTCCACCTTTTCGCGTGCTTTCAAAAACTTCTTTGACATAAGTGCTATAGAATACAGACAATTATCCAACGAACAATATCGCAACTTAGGCAAAACGAATAGCAAGAATTGCAAAACCTCTTTGATAAATACCAACGATCTTTGCATCCGAGATTTTTCAATGGACGAAATCATGGATTTGAACGAAAAAGTGATTATTTCAACAAAAAGAGTGCAAGGCTTCGATTTGATTTATCAAAGCACATGCTTAGATAAAAGTGATGCCATTTCGCTTGCCTATCGCAAACTATGCCAATGGGCGGCTCCGCGGGGATTGCTCACCGCCGAAACGCGCTTTGTGGGTATGTTGTTAGATATTCCTTTTATCACTTCAATTGAAAAATGCAGATATTGGGCGGGCATTACGGTTCCCGCCATGGAGAAATTGCCGCGCGAAGCAAGTCTCACGAAAGTGCCCGATGGGTTTTATGCCTCTTATGCCTTTCAGGGAAATTTGTTTTCAACGGTAAAAAGTCTTGCATTTTTCAGTCATGGGTGGATTCCCGAAAGCGGATATGCGATAAAAGAAATTGTAGGCTATGAAATTTATACCGAAAATCCTGCCCACAAACCATCCGAAACCATAGAACGCGAAATTCTGATTCCGATACGTCCGGCTTAAAATCTCTCCATAATTACTAATCGGCTGCAAAGCCACAAAGAGATTTAACCAAAAAACAATCGTATGAAAACAACAGAAAAAAAAGGAAAAGGTCACGGTCATCCATGGATCATGGGCGTGGTAGGAATTATCGTAGCAGTGATGATTTACATCCATCTGCCACAATTGAAAGTCTTCTCGGGTATGGTATTTTTATTTGCATTAGCACATATCATCATTGCGTGCACCCTGCTCATCTCGGCGTATTTTATCTCGCCCGAAAAACTGAAATACAATTTATTTGAAAAACGCAAGATGCGCAAACTCGAAGGCAAACTCTATTTTGGATGGTCCTATGGATGGATGAACATCTATTGGCTCATCGGCAGTGTTTTCTTGATGGCAACTATTTGGGTATATTATTACAATCCCAACTTGGTGTGGCTTTCTTTAATCTTTTTTCTGATAAGCTTGAATTTGTTTGCCGGAAATTATATGCTCCGAAAGTCGAAGAGAGACGCCTATATGACCATGCCTTTTGTGGATTTGTTTGCGGGCGACAACGATTTGATTCTCGATGCCGGCTGCGGTTCGGGACGCACCACAATCGAATTATCGAAAGTGATGAAAAACCGCCACATCGTCGCCTTCGACCGTTTCGATTCCGACTATATCGAAAACGGCGGCAAAGCCCTCTTGGAACGTAATGTGAAAATTGCAGGCATCCAAGACCGCGTCGAAATCAAACAAGGCGACATCACCGATATGTCGCTCGCCACCGCCACCTTCGACGCTGCCATAAGCTCCTATATGATGGACCATTTGGGCAAATACAAACTTGACGGATTGAAAGAAATCAACAGAGTGTTGAAACCGGGCGGCAAATTCTTGCTCATCGTCTTTGTTCCGAGTGCTGCTACTTTCTCCGTCTTTAACCTATTTTGCTTATCTTTGACCTCTCCAAAAGGATGGCGCAAACTGTTTCAACAAAGCAATTTCAACATAAAAGAAGAAGGCGTCATCAACACAGGAGTTTATTTCCTTGTGGAAAAACCGCTTTAATCGCTAACAAAAAAACAAAACAATATGTGGCAAATATTCATCGGCAGTCTTCTTTTGAGTTTGATACATGCCTCCATTCCCAACCATTGGATACCGCTCATCGCCATTGGCAAAACAGAGAAATGGTCACTTAACGAAACCTTGGGCGCCACCGCCATCACGGGCTTTGCGCATACCCTGAGCACCGTGATAATCGGCATCATCGTAGGCTTTGTGGGCATCAAACTCGCCGACAGCTACAATGTAATCATGACCTATATCGCGCCTGCCATTTTAATTGCGATAGGCTTGGTGTATATCACCGTGAATTTTATCTCGAATCATCACCACCATCATCATCATCACGAACACGGCATGCCCAAAAGCCGCACCCATACAAAATCAAAGGTAGCCATCCTCAGCAGTTTGAGCCTAGCCATGTTTCTGACGCCCTGCATCGAAATCGAAGCTTATTATTTTCAAGCAGGTTTGATAGGTTGGAATGGCATTTTTATTGTTTCGGCGGTATATACCCTAACCACCGTCATGCTGATGTTGGTGCTTGTTTATTTAGGTATAAAAGGCACACAACGCCTAAACTCGCATTTCCTCGAACATCACGAACGCCTCATCACAGGAGGCGTTTTGGTGGTGTTGGGTGTTTTGGCTTTTTTTGTGAAGTTTTAGGGGGGATAGTATCTTTTCAGATTTTTAGTATGAACCACGCAACCATCATATTGGGTTTATAGTTGAAAGAGTTTATAGTATAACAAATTTTGCACCAAGGATATCAGAAATTGAAATCCATAGGTTCCCCTGCCAAGCGACGACCCTCCAATATTTCCTGATTTCTAGTTTCCTTATACGAATATCGAGCTAGATATTCTGGAGGGGCAAATCCAACACCTGTTTCAATGCGCATGAGGTAGTCGGCATAAGCTACCGGAATTGTTTCCACTGTTTGTCTGAACTTATGCTTTCTATAAGAAATGAGAAGCCCTTGTCGCCAGTCTTCGTGTTCTTCTAAATATATTTTTTCATCAAGAGATTTCATTATGTCAAAAACTTCCTGTAATTCTTCCTGTAAACCTTCATCATAACCAACGCCACACTTTTCTACTAATTTGTAATACTTCCACAGTTTTTTATTCTCAGGAGTTTCAAAATTTGCCACAAAATCTTCCATCGCTTTTTCAGTGCGATAATCATCTTCAAGCCCCAAGTAGGGCATTTGCTTAGGTCTCTTCTGAGTAGCTTGCGCTGTTTTCCCTTCCGCTTTATCTTGTTTCTTTTTTTCCTCTCTTTTATGATCGGCATATAGCCTAATATAATACAATTCCTTTGGAAACTTCACATCCTCCAACATCAATATTTTTTCGGTTCCCATATAGGTGTCATAAAAATCATACCAAGGCGGAATGCCATTGTCACTCATAATGGCTAAGGCATACGTTTGATAAAATTCCTCCAGTTCAAGCCCGTGTACGTCTGCATAAGTCATTTTCAGATACACATAGTTATCCCAATCGTAATCTTCAAAGGGACGTGCATTTCTATGAAGTTCTACAGGCGTTTCAATTAAAAAACGTATCATTAAATCCACTTCCTCCTGTGTGATGGGCGGTATAAAAGGACAATTGAAAATATCCTTATACCAATACCTAAAATCATCTGAGCTATCAATTCCTTTCAGTTTCTTTTGTCCGGCTCGCCACAAACATTCCAAATTTATCAACTTCTTATAAAGTATATATTTCAAAAATTGTTCTGCTTCCGGGAAATAACCAAGCTTTATTTCTTCGGCTCTTGAAAGATAGTAGTGTGACAGTTTGGTATAGTAGAAACGATTATTAGCATACCAGCGCAACATTAGTTCAACACTTCTCGGATCATACTTCTTAAAATAGCGTTGTATTTTAGGCAACTTTTTTCTAAGTTCATCTATAATTTTATCCGCCAACTCACTTTCGGCTTGGGCTTCTGCTACCCTATCTTTATAGAATTTGGATAGATTTTTTAAAGGTTCGTCCATCTGTATAAAATTTAAAGCACAAAGGTAAAAATTATTACTTTAAGTGTAATCAAATAACACTATTTTTTTTCTGAAAAGCAAATGGACGGGACGGGAAGGGTTGAATTGTTTTATTGTTAGATTGATGAATGCTTACATTGTCTTTTTATTAGTAAAAGGATAGATAGTATTGAGGTAGGAACATCAGCCTAACGGGG